>JBCCNR010000033.1:0-10532 GCA_039025725.1 Pseudomonadota bacterium
AAAATCATCACTGGCTTAGGTGTCTCATATTAAATAGGCCATAAGTCCAGATTGGAACTTATAGCCTGATCACCTTTTAGAGGCAAGAATTTATTTCTTTTATAACAAACACCTTAATTCATTTTCTATAATGTGCCTATCATAATTATTATATATCAAGCACCTTAAAGTAATTTCTCTCACGCCAGTTGGCCTACGCCAACGGCTCCGAGGGGGCGCGCAACGATGCGCGGCGCCCAGTCGGGCGCTCTACCAAAAGCAATTAAACTGTAAGTGCTTTTGGTATTATTCATCTCCTCCAGAATCCCCTCCGGAAGAAATATCAATCTGACTGTCTCTGCTTTCTTTCAACATTCTTTCAATCCGCTCTGCGAGATCATTCAAATGGAAAGGCTTTGAAACAACCTCTGCACGGTTGTTGAATTCTGAATGGTTGGCCTCAATGGCAACAGCCGAAAACCCCGTTATAAACATAACCTTAATCTGATTAAGCTGATCACGGATTTTCTTGACCAAATCAATACCATCCATACCAGGCATCGATAAATCCGTTAAAAGAAGATCATATTCCTGCTCCTGTAGCTTCTCATAGGCCTCAATTCCATCACGCGCATATGTTACCCTATGCCCCGCGCGCTTTAAAGATTTTTGCAAAAAATGTGATAAGGCTTCGTCATCTTCGGCCAGTAAAATCTTCGCCATCCCTAATGTCTCCTTAAAAATACACATGAAAGAGGCGATGTTATGATCATCCCCGCTTTTACTCTTTGATTAAGTATGGGCATCTGATCATAGCCATATTTGCACCATATCCAGCAAGAACTATACAAGGAAAATCTTAAAAACCAGTTATAGCAACGGATGGGGTAGAGAGTGTTATATATAGTAAGTAAAATTATTATCCTGACGGTTCGGAAGCTTCTCAAGATTATATTGCGACGAAATATCATATAATGTTTTTCCAGCAAGGCAGTCTGATAAGCTTTTGCTATAAATATCATTTATATAATTTTGAAGCGGGTCTTTTAAAAGTGTAAATATATAGTCTTTTGATTTTTTAGCATTATTATAAACATTATAAATTTGTAACAGAGTCACCTCATGGGCATTGTCAATATAATATCCCCCATAATGACCACGTATAGAACTTACAATATTATTTTGCACAAGGCGCCTGATAAGAGCCTCAGTTTTGCGTTGTTGAATATCATAAAGCGTCTCTAGCGCAGAGGCTGTTATAGGCTCCTCTTTAGAGGCATGTAAATCAAGCGCAACACATATTTCAATATAATTGTAAAATTCTGCCATTGTCTGTCTTCTTGAAATTATTTAAAAAACTGTTTGTTACACATAAAAATTGTATTGACAATATTTTTTTGTAAAATAATGTGCAGTTTGGTTATTATTTTTCTTTGGTAGGATGATTTTGATGGCACATAACACACAAATGAGAAGTAAAATTTATGACACAATCCTTGATACGATTGGCAATACACCGCTGGTGCGTGTTCCAAAATTACAGGATGAGTTAAAATTAAAGGGAGAGTTGCTTTTAAAGCTTGAATTCTTCAATCCTCTCGCGAGTGTTAAAGACCGTATTGGCTATTCAATGATCAATGATCTGGAAGAAAGCGGTAAAATCACGAAAGACACTGTTTTAATCGAGCCAACATCAGGAAATACGGGGATTGCGCTGGCTTTTGTGGCGGCTGCGAAGGGGTATCGCCTCATTTTGTGTATGCCAGAAAGCATGTCAATTGAAAGGCGTAAAGTCTTGAAATATCTTGGGGCAGAGCTTGAGCTTACACCTGCCGCCAAGGGTATGAAAGGCGCGATTGAGCGCGCAAATGAGCTTAGCAATGAAATTGAGAATGCATTTATCCCTCAGCAATTTGCAAATGCAGCCAACCCTGCAATCCATGAATCTACAACTGCTTTAGAAATCATAAATGATACAGACGGGAAATTTGATGCTTTCGTTGCAGGGGTCGGAACAGGTGGAACGATTACCGGATGTGGTCGGCTTTTTAAAAAACAGAATCTGGATGTGAAAATCATTGCCGTAGAGCCTAAAGATTCTCCTGTTTTATCAGGCGGAGCGCCCGGGCCACACAAGATTCAAGGTATTGGTGCAGGTTTTGTACCGGATATTTATGATAATGGTGTAATTGATGAGATCATTAAAATCGACAATGAAACATCTTTTTCAACTTCAAAACTTCTCGCCCGATTAGAGGGTATTCCTGCTGGTATTTCATCCGGGGCCAATCTCGCAGCAGCCATTGAAGTTGCAAAACGAGATGATATGTCAGGCAAGCAAATTGTTGTTATTATTCCATCTTTCGCAGAAAGATATATATCCACTGCGCTTTTTGACGGGTTTTAACGATCACGGTTCTCAAGAAGTAAATTCATTTGATGATTGAGCATATTGCTTTGCTGCGAAAGGCTATCAGCTGCGTTATTGACTTCTTTAGAGGCCCCTCCTGCATCATGTGCCATCGCGCCAATATCTTTTAGGGCACTGCTGACACGCTCAACGCCTGAAGCTGCGACCTGCATATTTTGTGCAATATCATGAGTCACCGCGCTTTGCTCTTCTACGGCAGATGAAATAGCCATAGAATTATCATTGACCGACTCAACGGCCTCTTTTATCTGAGAGAGTGCCTTGAGGACTTTTTTTGAGCTACCTTGAACATTAGTGATATGATGTGAAATCTCTTTTGTAGCCCTTTCAGTGTGACTCGCAAGTGTCTTAATCTCTGATGCAACCACTGCAAAACTGCGCCCTGCATCACCCGCACGTGCGGCCTCGATAGTTGCGTTTAAAGCTAGAAGATTGATCTGTTCGGCGATATCGTGAATAAGACGCAAAATATCCCCAATAGCATTCGAGGCATCAGATAACTCACCGGCGGACTGATTGGCCTGCCCAACAGAGGCAACGCTTTCCTCAACTGATGCAATAGAGGCTGACATTTGTTGTGCAATTTCCTGAATAGCCGCAGACATTTGCTCTGCAGCAATGGCGACAGATTCAACATTTTTTGTGGTTTCATTTGCTCCAAGCGAGGCTTCATTCGCCTTGATACTAACATTATTGATCGTGGAAGACATAGATGAAGACGTTTGTGATAGCTCAGTTGATGCAACAGCAACAGAGTCAGCAATGTCACGGGTTGAATTAGCAACCTCAACCTGCTTCGTGATCAGAGCCCATGAGACCATAGCGCCAATATAATATCCCGTATCATCAACGATGGCCGAAACATCAAGTGACATATGATGTTCACCTAATCGGATTGTGCTCTTAAAAGGTAGATTTTTGGGGTCAGCTAAAATTCTGCGCTGATGTTCAGGCTTTTTGTGAAAAACGTCAATACATGTCCCGAGTAAGTCATCAACCGAAACAGGCAGAAATTTTTGTAATGGGCGTAATGTATCAATACTGGTTTTGTTAATGTAAGTTATTTTTAGCGTTGTTGGGTCGCACATGATAATATTGATCGGCATTATATCAGACATACGCCTAAGGCGCTCCATATCCGTAATAACAGACCATGTCAGCATATATGCACTATGCTCACCAAATTGTTTTGTAATGGGAATAATTTTCAAATCGAGAAAATGATGCCCTAAACGAATAACAGAATTATGCCCTTTTTTGTTAGTATGTCTAAGAATATTACGCTGATGCTCAGGGTGTTTATGAAAAACATCTATTGACTGGCCGATAATTGTATTTCCGTTGATCTCTTCCGGGAGGACATCCGTAATACTATTGAGGGTTTCCGTACTCATTCTGTTTGCATATGTAATAATATAATCTTTTGCATCGCAAACAAGTACATTTATCGGCATTTCCTTCAACATGAAATCCAGATCTTCCCTGTATGCTTCTTTTACAGCAAAATTATTTTGATCAAGTATTTTTTGGTGTGCCGGCATAAATATGTCCTAAATCTAGATGTAATATATCGCTTTTGATGAAGCTTTTGCCTTTTACGCAGCAATAAAAACTGCAATAAAACTTTTATCTGCACTGCCTTCCTTGACTTCATGTAAAGCTGCTGTGGCAGGTAGCATAATGTCTCGATTTTCTGTGTAAGGGTAAGTTTTTACATTATCCATCACCAGAAGATCATGTGGTTCTGGTCTGACTTCGAGTATCTCTTCCGGATTGTCAATATCGGGAATTGTCGATAACATGAACTCAAAGCCCTCTTTAGGGTGCTCGGGGTAATAGAGCATCGTTGTGAAATATATGTCTTTATTTGGCAGAAAAGAAAGCGGCGGAATATAACCAAAGGCGCGCCTTTCTCTTACATGCGTAATGATTTGATCAGACCACATCATTGGCCCATAAAAAGTGTCAGAGTGTGCGGCAAGTCCTCTATCCTCTTCTGCAGCATCGAAATGATGATAATATCCTGACGTTACTGTTATTTTAGGCGGAACTGTTCCTCTAATGGCAACAGGTATGGCATCATATACTTTCTGACCAAGCATAGTATCTACCCCGTCTTCTGTGATATCAACCATACGTCCTGTTTTTCTTTGCCCCATATCACGATCAGTGCGTCCCTCTATATCGATCTGCTGCTTGAGGGCTTTAAGTTCTTCTTGAGAAACGACTTCACCTAACCCGCGTAGGTTTAAAATATAGGGGTTACGGCATAATAATGTTGCACTATAGCCATCTCTATGGCGTGTGGTTTTTTGTGGATCATCTTCATTGAATCTAAAAAAATGATATAATCTTTTGCCAAATAACGACGCCGAGGAATGCATCGCATTGACAACAAAATCTGTCATAATCCGTCTTTGTGCAGTAGGGAGACATTCTGCTTTATCAGGCCTATAAAGCTCAGCGGTACGGCTGTTCAAAATCTGTAGAATTTTAGGCATCATTTCCGCAAATGCAGCTGGACCATTTGCTTTGGAAAGTGCTCCTAAATGATCCATAAGCTGTGCATGCTCTTCGCGATAATGTTTGGGAAAATCAAGCGTAGATAAAAAATGATAGCGATACTCTTCATTTGGTTTTGGATGTTCACACCCAAAAAGACGCAATGTATGAGGATCAAACTTATCGGGCTGGCATCCAAATTGAAGATTTTGTGCTGTGTTTTGCTGAGAGTCTGGTGCTTCGACCGTTTTTGGATTTGCCATTCAAGCATCCTGTAAAGAAAGTAAATAATCAGTTGCCACTACGTTAAGTGGTGACTATGAATAAAAGGTTAACCTTCAGTTATAGCTCCGTTTTAAGAATAGCCTCTAGATAGGAAAAGCTTTGCTCTGTGGGTGTTAAATCAGAGGCATATAAAAATTCTTCCATATCAGGATAAATATCAACAGCATTATCCGTTTCTTTTGAAAGACCCTTTTTATAAACGCCTAATTTGACCATAGGTTCAACCTCTTTATAGAGAGATAAAAGGCGTCTTGATTTTTTTAAAGTGAGATTTTCTTCTTCTGTGGCACAGTCCGGCAAAGACCTCGATACACTTTTAAGAACATCAATAGCGGGGTAAAGGCCTCTTTCGGCGATATCCCGATCCATGACCACATGTCCATCAAGCGTGCCTCTTACGCAATCCGCAACAGGCTCCTCCATGTCGCTTCCTTGCACGAGAACTGTAAAAAAAGCTGTTATACTGCCATCATTGCTGTCTTCTCGGCCAGGCCCAGCCCTTTCACATAGGCCCATTATTTCTGTAAAACAAGATGGCGGAAAAGCACGCATAGCAGGCGGTTCGCCGGCCATAAGGCCCATTTCTCTCTGTGCTTCGGCAAGTCGTGTGAGAGAATCTAACAATAAAACAACATTCTTGCCTTGATCACGAAAATATTCAGCCAGCGTTAAAGAGAGATAAGCGCCTCTCTTTTTAAGAAGTGCAGGCTCGTCCGAGCTAACAGCAACTATGATACATTTCTTCTGTAAGTTCTCATTCAGAGTTTTGCGAATAAAGTCATTGACTTCCCGACCGCGCTCTCCTATCAGGCCGATAATGATAATATCTGCTTCGATAAATTTCGCAAAATGCGACATAAGTGTTGATTTTCCAACACCAGACCCCGCAAATAATCCTATACGCTGCCCTTCACATATGGGCAAAAATGTATTGAAAATATTGCTCTGTGTTTCTAATCTTTTGCCAAAGCCTCGCCTTTGCGACGCCAGCGGAGGCATATTTTTCAGAGCGTAAGCCATATCCCCACGCGGCATATCAATAAACTTACCGTCTTTTTGAATATGGCAAAAAGCGTTTAATGTATGACCCAGCCAGCTTTCGCATGGATATATTGCATCATCTTTTGCCGCATAGACCCTAAGGCCACTGCGAATCATCCCGATACGACATGCAAAGAGGATTTTGGTCATATCATCTTCAAAGCCAATCACCTCGCCATAGATACGCTCACCATTATCCGTTTCAATATGACACACACCACCAAGTGTCACGAGCCCCTTTAATCCGGAAACCAGAACAACACCGCCAGAGATACCATAGACTTTGCCATATATTTCATAATTAGAGATATCACGCAGCTGAGAAATCACTTCACGTTGAGCATCTTTTTCTTGGTGATAATTTTTTTTATACATGACCTTAGCTTTGACTTATTTTATTGCGATAGCTTGTAAAATCATGCCCGAGCCAGCTTAACGAAATGTTAATCAGATTTTTTCTTTTGATAAGGGATGATGTTCAACAACCATATCGTGAATATCTCGATCATCAAGATGGGTGTAAATCTCAGTTGTCGTGATATGTTCATGCCCTAATAGAGATTGAATGGCTTTTAGATCTGCGCCTCCCTTCAAAAGATCTGTTGCATAGCTATGGCGGAAATTATGCGGTGATAATTTTTCTGCTGATATAGATGTTTCCTCTGCCAGAGCTTTAAGAAGTTGAAAAAATCTTACACGCGTCAAATGCCCAGTCTTGCCTGATGATGGAAAAAGATAGCTGCTTTGGGCGGTTCTGGAAAAAAACAAACGATGCGGCGCATAAATCTCAATAGCTTTTTTAGTGCGGTTCATCAGCGGCAAAAGCCTCTGCTTTCTACCTTTCCCTTCCACGATCATATGGTCTCGATTATGTGAAATTGAAGCATATGGAAGAGACACAAGCTCTGACACACGAAGGCCTGTGCCATATGCAAGCTCTAAAAGCGCAACAAGGCGCAAATTATATGGAACTTTTCCGGCAGAAGCAGCGCGAATAAGACACTCTATTTCATCACGATTCAGCGGATCTGGAAGTTTCTGTGACTGTTTTGGATGTTTTAATTTTTGCGCAGGGTTGGCTGATAATATTTTTTCCACATAGAGAAAGCTAAAAAACTGCTTCAACGCAGAGACCTTACGCGCAATAGATGTCATATTATATCCAAGATCATGTAAGAGCCCTACATAATCCTGCAAATCATGGTGGGTCACTTTATCGAAGGCTTTGTTCTGAGACAATAAATGATCTTTGAAATGGGAAAGGTCATTTTGGTAGGCCTCGATGGTCTGTGTGGCAAGCCCGACCTCTATATTTTTATAGCGTAAAAAAGCCGATAATTCCCTTTTCATAATGTTTATGTGTCTCTGACGACAAGATTAGGCGCAACCTCAATCTCATGTTGTTGTTGTGCTGGCTCTGGCGGGAAAAAAGTCAGATAGCCCACATAAAATAAAACAGATAAGATAAGTATAATGATGAATTTGATTTTTAAAGACATAAGCGATGATACCTCGTTTTTGGAGACACCTAAGCCAGTGATGATTTTGGCAAAGTTTGTACCTATTTCATAAGGGCCTGCTTCATATGTTATCATCACGAAGTTAGGTGTCTGCGTTTTTGTGCTATATCTATCATATTTTGAACATCTTTGTATAATGAACTTGCACAATGTCTGAAAATTAAATATACAAAATGAGTTTAATAAGAAGAGCTTAAAATTAAAAAATCTTCGTATAGGGTCAATAATTATGTTTTCGAAATTCTCAAAATCTCTCGCAGTTGCTGTCATAGCTTCTGTTGTTGTTGCCTGTTCTGGTCAGGATGATGTCAACAGCACCGTTTCTGGTGGCCAAATGGACGGAAAAAAGAATCACCATGCGCATGGTCATGATATGATCAAAAAAGATAGCCTGGCATATTTCCAACAAAAAATTGGTGACAAAACCTATTTTGGCTATGATCAATATACATTAACAGGTGAAGCACAACAAACACTTGCTTCACAAGCTGACTGGATCAGACAATATGCTGCTGGCAATATGATCACTGTTGAAGGTCACGCCGATGAGCGCGGAACACGTGAATATAATATGGCACTTGGTTTGCGTCGTGCACATTCTATCCGCAGTTTCCTAGTGTCTCGTGGTATTCCTCAATCGCAAATCAAGACAGTCTCCTTCGGTAAGGAGCGTCCAGAAGTTGAGGGCTCAACGCCATCTGCATGGGCGCAAAATCGCCGTGGTGTTACAACCATCAGATAGTTTTTACTCTGTCAGATATGGTCTTTTATATGATTAAAAGACCATATTTATTTGGAAATATTTTTTAAATATAATTCATTTAAAGCATCTTAAAAGGTTTATATGTTTTTGACTGTGTGCGCCAGAAAATTGCTGCTGATATCGCTTTTATTGTTTTCGTCGTCTTTATACGCGCAAGCACCGGCTTATAATGAGCGCACGGAACAGATGGAGCTTGAAATACGTCGTTTGACTGGCGAAGTCGAGACTTTAAAATATCAGAATTTACGCCTTAAAAAAGATTTACAATCTCTTCGTAATGAAATTTCGGTCAAGCTTGAGATGCTTTCTCCTAAGGAAGACACACCGCAAACTGACGAAGTTACCAAAGCTGAGCAGCCTTCCTCAGATGCACAGCAGCCCTCTCAAAAGGGTAGCAATGATATTCAGACGATCTTAAAAGAATCCGAGAATGGCAGCACAGCAAGTATTATATATGAGGCCGCGCAAGGAGACCTACAGCGCAAGCGTTATAAATCGGCGCAGAATGGCTTTGAGCGTATTATTGCTGATTATCCGGATGATCGGCTTGCACCAAATGCTTATTATTGGCTAGGCGAGACTTTTTATGCGCGTAAAAATTACAGCAAGGCAGCCATGACATTTCTTGAGGGAAAAAAGAAATTCCCAGAAAGCACAAAGGCTGGGCATAGCCTCTATAAGCTTGCGATGAGCTTGCATTATCTTGGAGAATCCGAAGAAGCTTGTTTGACCCTTGATGAAGTTGCGAAAACATATCTTCCGAAAGATGATACATTGCGTCCGGTCCTTGCCAAAGGGCGTTCGCGCGTTGGCTGTAGTTAAGCTTTAATCACGAATACGCAATGTGGGGTCGAACGGTACAGATGCTTTTGCTTTAATAAGTAGCGATTCATGTACGACCTCATCCGATGCAAAGCCTGCAATCATCGTCATGAGAGACGGATCTTTTAAATAAGTCGCAATTTCTGAATGAACAACAAAGGCTTCGCTTTCATAACGCTGATTAAAGCGTAAAGCGTCAGACCCGGTTCGGATAAGTTCTGCATTGAAGCTATTTTTAAATTCCTCTTCCGAAGGCGGAGAAATTGGTGTTCCACCAAGACGTAAAATAGCGCGCGAGATCATATCTTTGTGACGATTATGTCCCGTTAGAATCATATTGAACATTTCAAAAGCAATTTTCTCAAATAACCCTGTGGCGATAGAGTAATCATAAGACATTATGACTTCATATTCGCGTGTTAGGGCTTTATTGAGATAAAAAATATCTTCACGCGGATCATAACCACGCGCAGCCTCTGCTTTGGTTGCGCCCAGACTTAATGTCAGCGCTGTGCCAGACAAGCCGAAAGCGGATAACTCTTTTAATAAATCTCTTCTTGTACGATCCATGAACATTACAACATCATGTAGGGGAACTTTCTGATGGAACCGAAAAATTCCGTTTAAACAATTTACCAGCGAATTATAATATATTTTGTCAAAATGTCAAATATTTGTTATATATAAATTATGAGGCTTTATATCGTCAAATTCTTTATACGTTTTCTTCTAATAGTCTTCGTCATGCTTTGTGGGGGGTGGGCTCCCTATGAAACATCCACGAATATTCTTCCTCACCAGAGCCTTATTTATGAAGATATTCAAGATGGCATAGAATTTCTTATTGTCACTTATCCGCCAGATGGTCAAAAATATCGCCTGAGAGTTGGTATTGGCTGTATGCGCGCCTTGCTTGATCCGATGGATAATGTCGAGCTTAAAATAGAAGGCCTAGGGGATTTTAATATTGGTAATAAAAAGCTATTTCCACACTTACATATGAAAACTGACTATCATAAAGTATCCTGTAAAATTACCTCTATTGAAGCCTATATTGCAGAATATTAGAAAGATTATTGGAATTAAATACTAAGCTGTAATAAAATGATACGCTCAATATCAATCATAATTTGGCTATCAACTTTCTCTATCTTAGAGACAAGCCGTAACTTGCTAATTGTAGTTATTT
>JBCCNR010000034.1:0-10527 GCA_039025725.1 Pseudomonadota bacterium
AGAGATCTCATCTTGTTCAAATTGCTGGGATTTTCAGGCAAGGCGTATGAATGCACGCTTCAAAGACCCGAATGATGGAAAAAATAAATTTGTGCATACGCTGAATGGCTCTGCATTGGCTGTGGGGCGAACGATCGTTGCCATCATGGAAAATTACCAGAATGAGGATGGGTCTGTCACCGTTCCAGAGGTTTTGAAACCCTATATGCGCGGGAAAGATACCATGAATAATATAGAGGCTCATCTCGCTAAATAACGACACTCACATGTCTGGGGCTGATTGATGCACGCCTCCAGGCCTTCCAGATAATCTCTAGAACATCAGAAAAAATACTGTCATATTCTTACTTAATCAAACAATCACATTCTTAGCAGACGAGGGCTTTTGGTATTACGCTCAATTTTGCGCCAGATACGCACATTTTTATTATGCTCTTTCAATGTCCTGCTAAAACTATGACCTCCAGTGCCATTTGCCACAAAATATAAATAATCCGTTTTAGGCGCACTCACAACGGCCTCCAAAGCATGGCGCCCCGGATTGCATATGGGCGTCGGCGGAAGACGATCAATAATATAAGTATTATATCCAGTGTCTCTTATTAGGTCAGAACGATAAATCGGTCTCTTAAAAGAGGTCTTACCCCCCGTAATACCATAAATAATCGTCGGATCAGTTTGCAGACGCATCTTCTTGCGCAATCTGTTCAAAAACACCGAAGCCACCATCGGGCGCTCAGATGCCAGAGCCGTTTCCTTCTCCACAATAGATGCAAGGATAAGAAGCTCCTCCTTCGAATGAATAGGAAAATCATCTTCGGGCCTTTTCTCCCAGACCCCATTAAGATTCTTTTTTTGCCTCTCAATCATCTGCTGAATAAGCTTATCACGCGTCATACCACGCGAAAATAAATATGTTTCTGGTTCCATCATACCTTCTTCAGGCGAGAGCGTCATATCACCAGTTAAAATGTCATTGGCTTTTATGCGCTCCAGCATCATATAAACAGTCTCCCCCTCGGGGAAGGTGATTTTATGCAAAATCGTCTTACCAGATACAAATATATCAATAATATCCTCAGCTGAACTGCCCTTGGGAATGGCATATTCTCCGGCTTTGATTGTCTTATCCTGACCATGCGCACGCACAATATATGGCAGGATAAAAGCACTTATGTCTGAAATAAAATTCTCAGTTGCAAGCTTATCGCGCATATCACGCAATGATGCGCCTTTAGAGATGATAAAATTGCGATCCTCTTTCACAAGGCTTGTTTTTTGATAATCATGCTGCACATAAAAAAATGTGCCAGATATGAGAGCAAAAATAAGAAAAATAAAACTGAAAATGATCGATAAAAGACGCATATATACCTCGTGTGAGATGAAATATATCTGGCACTTATCCGTTTTTCAAATTTAAATATCTCTAGACTGTTTAAACAATAATCTATTATTGCTGATTTCCATCTTATTGAGTTTGGAAATGAAGCTCATACCCAAAAGGGGCGGCATATCTGTCTGATCTATAATTGCTGCTTCGACATCATGCACGACAATATCGCCAATCACAACATGCGGTAAAGTAATTTCAATATATTTAACCTTACCCGTCGCGCTTTTGCCAAATTTATCGAAATCTTTATCAGCCGTAACATAACCCAATTTTAACGCATCACTGCGTGATAATGCCACCATAGATGCGCCCGTATCTACGAGCATTTTTAAATCATATCCATTGATTCTGGCATCGGTACGAAAGTGACCATCTCTGTCTGGCTTAATGTAAAGATGCGTTTGCTTTGACTGAAATGTCATATCTTGATCAGAGCTATTGAGCATTGCAACCTTAAGGCTTTCCCCTGCATCCTCGGGCGTAGTAAATCCGCTTAAAAACAATACACTTATGACGATAAAAAAACTTAAAATACGCATAATACAAGCCACTACAAAATACATATACTCAGAAAATGCTTTTATTTATTAAAAACAGCTTCTTTACAAAATTTTACCATGCTATCTTTTACTCAAGATTGCACAATCTGAATTGAAAATAAAATTTATCAAAATCATTTCTACGACAAGGAGCTTCATTGTCTTTTGATGTTTTTGTATGGTAAATGAAAATGATTAATTTACAGTTTCCATAAGAATAAGGGAAAGACTATGGCAACAGCGCTCATTACGGGTGGGACGAAGCGAATCGGCTATCATATTGCTGCTTATTTCGCAGAAAAAGGATATGATCTGATTCTACATGATCACAAAAAAAGCGCTGCAAGAGAAAATTGCCTCGCACAGCTTGAGCCCAAAGGCGTAAAAATTCACTTTATCTCAGCTGATCTCACCAATCAAAAAGTCGCGCAGACTTTCGTTGAAGATATTACCAATCATTTCGCAGTCCCTGATGTGTTTATCCATACAGCGTCCCTTTTTGAGAATGATAATGCAGATAATTTTATGGCAGAAAACTGGCATAAAAATATGATGATCCATTGCTATATTCCATCCGATATCATACGTCATCTTGTGAAACATAAAATATTTAAGTCAGCAACTTTCCTCATTGATCAAAGAATAAAACATCCTAATCCAGACTTCTTTACCTATACGGCCTCAAAGATGCTCTGTGGAGATCTGGTGAAGCTGCTCTCGCTGGCGCATGCACCGCATGTGCGTATTAATGGTATTTCTCCGGGGCCGACCTTGCGCAATAGCCGTCAGCATGAAACCGACTTTCAAATGCAGGCCAATGCAACACCACTCGGGCGAGCAGTTGACCCAAAAGAAATCGCAATGGCAGCGCATTTTCTGGCAGAGAGCTCTGCGACAACCGGAGAAATCATCACGATTGATTCAGGCCAGAGCCTCGATTGGCGCACGGAAAGCTACCTCAAAGTGAGAGAATAATTATGCTCTATGCACATGGTCTGGAGAAAAAATTTGGCGCAGCACATGTCGTCAATGATGTCAGCTTTGACCTCACACGCGGTCAGGTGCTCGGATTTCTTGGGCCAAATGGTGCCGGCAAAACAACAACAATGCGTATGCTCACCGGATGTCTTAAACCTGATGCCGGTAAAATTACCATATGCGATACAGATGCTTTGAAAAACCCAACATTAGCACAATCTTATATTGGCTATCTTCCTGAGGGGGCTCCGCTTTACATCGAAATGACTCCACGAGAATATCTTGGTTTTATCGCCGAAGTGCGCGGCATGGAAAAACAGGATATTCCGCCTGCACTTGAAAAAGTCGCCTCCGAAGTCATGATTACAGATATCCTTGATCACCCCATCGAGACTTTATCTAAAGGCTATAAAAGACGCGTCGGACTGGCCGGCGCACTTGTGACAGATCCGCAAGTGCTTATTCTCGATGAGCCAACAGATGGGCTTGACCCCAATCAAAAACATCATGTCAGGCGGCTTATTCGTAAGCTTGCTCAGGAAAAAGCTGTGATTATATCAACTCATATACTTGAGGAAGTCGATGCCATATGCACAGATACAATCATCATAAATCATGGAAAAATTGTATCTTATGCAACCCCTAAAGAGCTCTTATCGCAGTCAGAACTTTACAATGCTGTCAGTGTTATCATAGAAACATCTGCCCATGCAGAAGCGATAAGCTTTTTTAAAACACATAAATTCACCGAACATGTCAGATTGGCTGGCAAAATGCCAAAATGGACGAAGCTCATTATCTATCCCAAGCAAAAACAATATATTCTCGGAGAAGTCTCTTCAATCCTCCATGAAAAAGGTTGGCGCGTGGCAGGCGTCCAATCAGAACAAGGACGACTTGAAGAAGTTTTCCGAAAATTGACACTCAATTGATTTAGGGCGTATGAACAATATGACATCTCTTATAGCTGTTTTTAAGCGCGAATTTCGAAGCTATTTTTACTCAACGACAGCTTTTGTCTATGTCACACTCTTTTTATTCGCAGTGAGTGTGTTTACATTCTATATTGGTGACCTGACCGGACGCAATCAAGCTGATCTCACACCTTTTTTTGCATTTCATCCTTATATTTTCCTCATGTTCATGCCAGCACTCTCAATGCGCCTATGGGCAGAAGAACGTAAAACAGGAACTCTGGAATTGCTGCTGACACTGCCAATATCCGATCGCGCTCTGGTGTTAGGGAAATTTCTAGCCTCATGGGCATTTGCAACTTTGGCGCTTATCGGCACTTTTCCAATCTGGTTTACGATCTCTTTCCTCGGCAATCCTGATCAAGGGCTTATTCTTTCCTCCTATTTTGCATCTTTCTTCATGGCCGGAGGCTTCCTTGCCATAGGCGGATATATCTCTGCCAGAAGCAGCAACCAAATTATTGCCTTTATATTATCCGCCGTCATCAGCTTTCTCTTCCTTATGACAGGATTCCCACTGATCACAGAACCGCTTATGCCGCTTTTATCGCCTTATATGCTGGATTTAATCATCCATTTTTCTGCGCTTATTCATTTTGAAAATTTCATCAAAGGCGCTTTTTCGGTCTCTGGATTGATTTATTTTTGTGCCATGATCCTGTTCTGGTTATGTATGACAGAAATCCATATTCAAAATTTACGTATGGGACGCTAAATATGCAAAAGCTTCTCTCATATAGCAAAAAAATATCTCGGACAGGATGGTATATTGCAATATTTATCTCGATCAATATTCTGGGATATTCATGGTTTCACGGCATAGGATTTGATGCCACAGAAAATGGACGCTTCACCATCTCAAATTCAACAGAAAAAATGGTGCGCAATCTTGAAAATCCCGTGCATATTAAACTCTATGCCTCTGAGCTGATTGCGACAGATTTTCCATCTTTGAAAAATTACCATGAGCGCGTGAAAGACTTTCTACATGAGATTGAAAATAGCTCTGGTGGTAATATAACTTTTGAACATATTAAAGTCGCCGCCTTCTCCGAAGAAGAAGACGAAGTCGTTGCAACCGGATTAACGGCTATTCCGCTAAAAGATGGGCGCTCAGTGTTTTTTGGTATTATCGCAGAGAATATGCTTGATGGTATCGGGATACTACCTTTTATGTCTCCTGAACGTGAAACTATGCTGGAATTTGATATTGCACATCTGATTGATGGGCTGTCCAGATATGATAAAATAAAAGTTGCGCTTTCCTCTTCACTGCCTATGTCTGTTGGGCCCGATGGCGCATTTGCCGTCAGATCAGGTCGCGTGCGCCCTATGGCTATATATAAAGAGATTAGCTCGCGTTATGATATCATCACCCTATCAGATGATTTTAATGAACTTCTTAAGGATGATCCACCAGCTGTTGCGCTGATCTTGCATCCGCGTCCACTCAGTCAAAAAGCCAAAAAAAATCTGAAAGATTATCTGGCGCAAGGAGGGCGCGTGATTGCTTCCATTGACCCTTTCAGTGAATATCCGTCAGCACCAGCCGGAGCCCCTGCTCAACCAATGCCCGCATCTGATTTAAGTGGCCTCCTAAAAGAATATGGCATTGCATTTGATAAAGATAAAATCATCTTAGATAGAGGCCTTGCAAAACGCGGACGCGATCCGCAATCAGGGCGGCCGCATGATTATCTGGCATGGCTTGTCCCCACAAAAGACCATATTGATCAGCAAGATCCTATGTTATCTTATGTAAAGTCTCTCTCGATTGGAACAAGCGGAGCTATATCGCCTACCCCAGAACTCTCTGCGGATTTGCAATTTTCTCCTTTGATTGTTACATCTGATCAGGCAGATACGCTCTCGGCAAAAAAATTAAAAACAATCACGGACCTCAAAGACATTGAGGATAATTATATTCCGCGCAAAATGTTTGTGCTTGCTGCAAAACTCACAGGGCAATTTCCAACACAAAATAAAAATATAGAAAAACGCCCTTCTGTCATGGTCATCCTGGCAGATAGTGATTTTATTGATGATCGCTTTTGGATTACGCCAACCTCTAAAGAACAGCAAATGCTCTCTGGGGGGCGTCCCGGAGCCCCTTATGCTGATAATGGCAATATGTTATTAAATATGATTGACCATCTTTCCGGACATGATGCACTCATTGCCATTCGGGGCAGAGAAACCCAAAGCAGACCCTTAACCTATCTTGAAGATATTAAAAAATCTGCTGAGGAAAAATTCAGATCACGTGAAAAAACTTTAAATATTGAAATTCAGTCTCTCAGGCAAAAGCTACAGGAAGCGCGCGGAGAATCCTTCGCTATTGGCGGTAAACGCGCCGACCAGTTGGAACATCAAGTCGGAGATTTTGCAGCAAGACTTATTGCAACTCGGCAAGAGCTGCGCGATGTCAGGCGTCATATGAATGATGCTTTACGACAGACAGAATTGCGTATCAAAATTATCAATATTATCGTCACACCGCTTGTGATTGGTCTTATTCCGGCATTGCTGCTTTTTTATCGTCGCCGAAAACATTATAAGAAAAATCCTGCTACTGAAAAACATAATTTAGGGGATGATGATG
The DNA here is from genome assembly GCA_039025725.1 of Pseudomonadota bacterium. Classification (GTDB taxonomy): domain Bacteria; phylum Pseudomonadota; class Alphaproteobacteria; order JBCCNR01; family JBCCNR01; genus JBCCNR01. Next base: position 6,490 of record JBCCNR010000034.1, read on the forward strand.
CGTAAGGAAATTCTTGCTTTTCTGATTTCTCCTCTGATTGTTACCGCTGCTATTGTGACTTTTATTTATGAAAATACAGTCACGGATCGGGATGTCCGCTATCAGAAACCCTTTAAAGATTTTGGAAAATATCACAGTGCTTATCAAAAAATTGTTATCTTACAAGATGACCTCGATATAACCTTGCGTAAGAAAGGCAAAAAATGGCTTATAACATCACAAGATAACCATCTGGCTGATACTAAAAAAATCAGTAGAATTTTAAACTGGATTAGCTCCTTTGAGATTATTGCAAAAAAAACCAGCACTCCAAAGCTTTATCCGCGCATTGGTTTGGCCAATCCTTCTCCTGCGGGCGAGAAAAATATTGAGGGCTCGGGGACTCGTATTATGATTTATGGCGGACAAAAAGCACCTCTCTTTGACGTTATTGTCGGAGATATTTTACGAAGCTATAAAATGCGTGATAAAAATCGTTTCTTTGCACGCTATGGCAATAAAGGTGCATTTTTAATTGAGAGCTTACCTTTGCCGGATTTTAACAGATCTGCTTTTTTTGACCGCAGCCAGATTGGCTTTCCTGCCTTTGAAGATATATCCAGGGTGACGACATATCTATCCGGAGAAAAACAATATCAGCTAAAGGCTCTGACAGATAAAAAAGACGGATCGATTGCTTTTTACCCAGAGACTATTCCTATTGGAAAGAGATTGCTTTATCCAAATATTGGAACAGATTTTGTGCATGCGGTTCTGCATAAGATCAGCCCATTTGGTGCAGCAAAAGTTGATTATAATGATGATATTGCACCGAACCATATTGTTCTTACACGCCGAAATGGTCATAATATCATGGTCAATTTTCGTAGATCACAGAATGATATTTATTATATGGTGGTGTTGCATGATGGGCTGGATAAAACAGGCAAAATATATGCATATCGTATTCCCGAAAAAGATTATAAAGGCGTGTTGCAGCCTTTTAGCGCTTTTCTGACAGATGATGTGACACAGCAACAGAATTAATACCAAAAGCTCTAAATAATTTTTGATTAAGTGCTTTTGGTAGAGCGCCCGACTGGGCGCCGCGCATCGTTGTGCGTCCCCTCGGAGCTGTTCGCGTAAGCGAACTGGCGTGAGAGAAATCACTTTAAGGTGCTTGATATATAATAATTATGATAGGTACAATATCGAAAATGAATTAAGACGATTGGTATAATATGTTTTTTTCAGATATTTTATCCACACGGCAAATCATCACCGATAAAGCCGATCAAGACCCATATTTACGAGAATGGCGCGATCGTTTCCATGGCGCTTGCGCGGCGGTGCTCTTACCTGAAAGCACTGATCAAGTCGCACAAATCATGCGCACAGCTTATCATCACAATATTCAAATTGTTCCGCAAGGTGGAAATACTGGGCTTGTGGGGGGGCAGATTCCAGATAAAAGCGGCAAGCAATATGTTTTATCATTAAAACGCATGAATAAATTGCGTGATATGTCTCCGCATGATTTTGCTCTCACCGCAGAGGCTGGCGTTGTGCTGGAAGACCTCCATACTGCCCTTGAGGAGACATCTTTGATGTTTCCTTTACGTCTTGCATCGGAGGGCTCGGCACAGATCGGAGGCTTAATTTCATCCAATGCAGGCGGAACCTCTGTTCTGCAATATGGAAATATGCGCGATCTTATATTGGGCCTTGAGGTTGTTCTGCCCAACGGAGACATCTTGCATGATCTTCATTATCTCCGCAAAGCCAATAAGGGCTTGAGTTTTAATGGTTTATTCGCTGGAACAGAGGGCCGTTTAGGGATTATCACCGCAGCCAGTTTGAAACTTTTTCCAAAACCAAAGAGCAAAATCTATATGCTTGTGGGCACTGAAAATGTTGAAAAAGTCATTGCTTTGCTTTTTTTACTAAGGGAGCATTTGGGGGCGTCCTTGACAGAATGTGAACTTATTCCACATATGGGCTTTAAGTTTATTTTCAAACATTATCCGCAGATACAAAATCCATTTCAGACCACCCCTGAGTGGGGATGCCTGATAGAGGTCTCGAGTGCATTTTCGCAAAGCCTTATTATGCCCGTCTTTGAGGAGGTTTTTGCCGAAGCCTATAAAAAAAATATCATGACAGATGCTGTTATCGCGCAAAGTGAGACTCAGGCCAAAAATTTGCGCGATATTCGTATGCTGATGTCAGAATGTCAAAAATTCGAAGGGGCCTCCATTAAGCATGATGTGTCTGTGCCGATAAAATCTGTACCAGAGCTTATAAAACGTGGCATCGCCGCCGCACAAAAAATCATACCGGATATTCGCCCACTTCCCTTCGGGCATATTGGCGATGGGAATATTCATTTCAATTTTACCCAGCCTGCTCATATGGAAAAATCTGCCTTCATGACCTATGAACCAGAGCTCAATGCGACGATTTTTGATATTGTCCATGATTTAAAGGGGAGCTTCTCAGCCGAGCATGGCATTGGAGTGCTCCGTCAGCAACAGCTGAAAGACTATAGCAGCGCGGTAGAAAATAGTTTAAGGCAGAGAATCAAAGATGCAATCGATGAAAAACATGTTTTGGGTTAGGGCGTATAGGCATTCATAGAGACTTTAATTATGCTTAGTCTCCTGCTTCAGAGAAGCGAGGTGAAGTAGGACTCCCCAGTTCTGAGAAATTATCATCAATATAACTGTCATATGATAATCTCTCAGCCCTTTGGAAGTCCTGATAAAAAACTCTTTTATCACGCATTACTCGATAAAGCTTTCGCACGTCAGCGTGTCCACTTACTATGGTTCTGGTATCAAGTGCTTCTGCTGCTACTTGTAGCTCAGAGCAAATTTCACTAACTTCATTTATGCTTTTAGTATCTTCTTCTGTATGCTCAGGAAGCAGATCTAACTCACGACTATATTTTCTGAGCATATCATTAAAGCGCTGAATATTGGCTGTATGTTTCATAAGATACGCAAACTCTTTTTGTGATAAAATATGCTTCCAAATCGCCTTATTTTCACATAGTGTTTCCAATATTTTACAATTTGCTTCGAAACATTTTTCGGCTGTTGCTTGCAGTACTTCATCCGACAAAGTTCCATTCTCATTTTCCGTGAATTTCAGATTATAAATTCGTTCGTTGTTTAAAAGCGTTTTCATACTTTCTCCTACACGCTGCATCTCAACAGATACATAATTCTCAAGCTTTTCAACAATATTCAATACAACTACAGCTGGATGTGTTTTAAAAAGTATATCATGATAATCTTCCTCAAAGGCATCATAATCTACCAAAGTTGGCTTCTTTACCTTACGAGTTGCCAAACCATAGTCTATGACCATAAGACCATTTGTATCCAGAACTAAATTGGGAAGCTTCATATCATTATGGCAAAAATGATTTTTGTAAAAAACAAGAACATTTTCAAGAATTTTTTTAAGAATAGTGGCCGCAATACGATTTTTTTGGAAAGGATCATTACCTGATAAAAGTTGAAAAGTTCCTTTATTAAAGAAATCATCTAAATTTGTTACCCCCCTCTGTAGAATGATAAAATTTTCGTCACCTGACTGCCCTTTTGCTACCATTCGGATAAATTTAGCAAGGTTAATTTGTAATGCGTGATTTATCATTTCTTCTTCTTCCGCAGCTTCAGCCCGTTTCTCATCACTCGTACCAATTGCATAAAATTTAGCAACAAAATCACCGTTTGAACTAAACATGCCTTTTTGTTTAGTCATAACTTTAAATATTAACGCTGTACCTCCTGCGCCAATAGGCTGAGTGCTTTTGTAATATTCAATCCCTGTTTTGCGGTTTATGAAAAATGGTTTATCTTCATAATCCTCAAAATCCGATGCTATTGAAGCATTATCGTCAACTTCTTCGTTTAACGCTATCATAGAACGTAGTTCAATCATGCTTTTGACTCTCCGAAGACTTTGCCCTTGCTGTCTTTCTACCATTTCCCTAATCGATGGCACTGATCCAACTCTTCCTAAACCAGCCATTTATTTTCCTTATTATAG
>JBCCNR010000035.1:0-10432 GCA_039025725.1 Pseudomonadota bacterium
ACCGGAAGCCGATACGGCTGGTCAAACGACAAATCCTTTGGCGTTACTTGCTGATAGTGCTTTAGCTGATCAGGCTGCTATGGAGCAAAAAATTGGTGCGGATGATGATAGTGTAAATGAGGTATCAGCAATTTCACCTTTAACTAATCGAACAGATAAAGCAGTTGAGGAAGCATTTAAAAGAGGAGTCGAATACGCACTTAAAAGACCTAAAGACGCGGCGCGTTTGATAGATCAAGAAGAAAAAGATAACGATGGGGCGTCTTCAAGCTCTGAAGAAGTTGACCTTGATTTTAGAATTTTGGCATCTAGAAAATCTCATGATACTGAACGCTACTCTAAAGCTGCTCAAACTACTACGCAGAAAAAGCGTCGCCGCGGAGATGCTCAAACTGGTGCACCCGGAAAAAAGGCTAAAAAGCGCGGCAAAATATCACAGGAAGAGGACAAAGCAACAGAAGAAGCGCGCCTTAAAAGACAAATAGCACGGCAGAGCTATCCAGGTGGCGTAGCAGGATTTGTTCCCTCACAAAGAGGAAGGCTTGGAAGGGGAGAAGATGGCGACTTTAAGCCACCTAGAGATGAGCATAGCAGAGCTTCACAAGGCGGCACATTAACTCAAGCTCCTAAAGGTATTAAAAAAGTAGTTCCAATGATAGATGGCCAAAGAATATCAGAGCCTGCGTCACAAGCCTTTAAAGACAGAAAAATAAAAGCAGTAGTTCTTAAGGTGGGTGGAAAAAGGATAGAAAGACCTACCGAAACCACCTCATTTCCGGCCGAATAACCTTTCAATGTCATTTTTCGCCAGCGTGATGTAGGTTGGCCTACCGTGATTACATTGACCGGCGCCCTCGGTGCTTTCCATATCCCTGAGTAAGTGATTCATCTCTTCTATATTTAACTTACGTCCTGCCCGTACAGAATGATGACAGGCAAATGTTGCACAAATCAGATTAATACGCTCAGTGAGGCTATCTGGCCCGCGCTCATCTTTAAGGTCATCAGCAATATCTTTCACCAATTGCTTAACATCAGAAGAGATCAGAAAGTTAGGAACCGCACGGACCAATATTTGATTGACACCAAAACGCTCTAAAATAAGACCATATTTTTCTAAGGCCTCAATATTTTGCGCCACATTTTCCGTCAGACTTTCATCCAATGTCACAATCTCTGGAAGCAAAAGATTTTGTGCCTGTAAGCCTCCCTTTTTAAGACCCTCTTTGACTTTCTCGAGAACAATACGCTCATGGGCCGCATGCTGATCAACAATGATCATGTCATCTTCTGTTTGCGCAATAATATATGTCTCATGCACCTGACCCTTCGCATAGCCAAGTGGCGGAATATCAATCTCTATCTTCGTATCATCCGAAACTTTATTTTCTGATGATGATACAATAGGGGAGGGGGCCTCTGTTTCAGCTTGCGAAACAGCATTGCCTTTATAGGGATGTGAGGCTTTATTGAGCCTGCTAACGGATGCACTCTCTTTTTGATGAATAGCAACAGGAGACTGCGCATGTAATGATGATTTTTTAAAGCCTGGGCGTGATAAAGGCAAAAATGACTGAACTTTATCACTGTTATCCTCAGATGGCGGTGGGGGAGGTGGAGGAGATGCAGTCCCAACCGTAATATCATGATCAGCATGACCAGTGTCTCGTGGTTCCTCCGCAAAACTTTCTAAAGCTTTCTGTGTTGTATGATTTGATGCACGATGCCCAATCTGTGCAATCGCATCACGTATCGCTGTAATCATCAAACCACGTATATGATCATTATTTTTAAAGCGTACTTCCGCCTTTGTTGGATGAACATTCACATCCACATCCTCATAGGGAAGCGAAATAAATAATGCACATACAGGATGTCGATCACGCGCCATATGCTCCGCGTAAGCCGCACGTAAAATTCCATTCAACATTTTATCCCGTACCGCGCGGCCATTGACAAAAAGATATTGCTGAAGGCCATTGCCGCGATGATATGTCGGCAAGCTCGTCATCCCCTCAAGAGTGACATTTTCTTTCGTAACATCTATCGGCATAGCATTTTCAATAAAATCTTGCCCAAGAATATCCGCAATCCGCCTGCATTTTTTATCGAATAAATCTCCCGGGGCAGCAGCAAGCTGTAAAATAATACGCTTATGATCTTTTAATGTAAAATGCACATCCGGATGCGCCATAGCAACACGCTTTAACATATCTGTTATTGCCGCTTGCTCTGAGCGCTCAGATTTTGAAAACTTCAAACGCGCCGGCACAGAATGAAAAATATCCCTAACCTCAATACGAGTCCCAACCGGAAAAGAAGAAGGCTTGACATCCGTCAGCGCCCCGGCATGTGACGTGACCTGATAAGCGACATCGCTTAAATGATGATGCGAGGTCAGCGTTAAATCTGAAATCGAAGACAGCGATGCCAAAGCCTCCCCGCGAAAACCAAAATGCTGCAAATGCACAAGATCGGCTTCTCCGTTGGCGTCATCATATATTTTCGACGTCGTGTGACGCTGTAAACATAAAGCCAAATCAGATTTTTTAATGCCATGCCCATTATCCTCAACGATAAAGCATGTTTTGCCACCGCCTAAAATCGTAATATCTATCCGAGTCGCACCAGCATCAATCGCATTTTCAATCAGCTCCTTAATGGCACCGGAAGGACGATCAACAACCTCACCAGCCGCAATGCGGTTGATCACATGGTCTGGTAAAAGGCGTATATCAGCCCGGGATTTATCACTCATTTTACTTTTTCAGTATATTACGCGTACGATTTTTTGAATCTTCAACAGCAGGCTGATCAAAAGCATTCACACCCATAAGCTCAGCACTTATAATGGTTTCTAGCATAAAATGCATAAATAATCCACCAAGGATTTTTAGTGCAAAATGCGGAACGCTGATCTCCCTGACCAAATATCCCTTATTCCGCAAAGATGATAAAGTTCCAAATTGCAAAGCATCCTTAATATCTGACGTTGTTTTATCTTTTAAATAAGAAAATGCCGGATCATGCTCACGCGTAATTTCATTTTTGCGATAAGCTGTCTGCGTCATAAAGAAACTAAAAACCTTATTTTTAGGACCATCCGCATAAAGCTGTAATTGACTATGCTGATCAACAGGACCAAGGGCAGGGGCAAAAACCATTCCCTTACCATCTTTCCCTAAACTCTCCGCAATAAGCTGTCGCATCCATAAGCCCAATCCAAAATAACGATCACCATACATTAAAGAGATATGTGCCTCTTTATCATGGTCCATCTCCATTGCGGTGATCGCCGCAGCGGAATGAAAAGCCTGACAGTCCGACCAGCTTTTTGCATTTAAAAACTCATTCGCAATGTCTCTTGCGCCCTCAACAATCTCCGCAACATCATAGCCCAACAAATAAATCGGCAAAAACCCAGTCATCGTTAATACCGAATAGCGACCGCCAATCTCTAAATGATGATCATAAGATGTAATATCATATTTATCCGCAAGACGCTTGAGAGGCGTATCTTTAGGCTCAGTGACGATTGTGCATCTCTCTTTTAACTCTGCGATTTTGCCTTGCTGCTCAAAATACTCAACCAATAAATAAGCCTGCGACATTGTCTCTAATGTCCCACCCGACTTGGAAATAATAATAAAATATGTCTCGTCTAACTCAGATTTGCTCAGAAAATCATGCAAGGTCAAAGGATCAAAATTATCAAACACAAAAAAACGCATATAATCATCGTCTAACTGAGATTTGAAAAAGTGACCCTTCCAATTCGCAACCGCCCGTGTGCCAAGCGCCGAACCGCCCGTTCCCAATAAAACAAGATTTTTAATTTTTGTCTTACTCTTAATATCCTGCGCTTTTTTGCGCGCAGTCTCTAAAGTCTCATCGTCAAAAACAGCATCAAGAAAAGCAATACCTTGCGACTGATGACGAGACTTTATCTTTTGAAACGCATCCTCAAGCTGCGATTCTTTTTGCGTAATGATCTCTTTAAAATCTGCTATATTTTGTGTAAACATCATAAGAAAACAACTTCAAAATGTAAAACGCTATTAAATGAAAGCCCTATTACAGAGGACTTCACATGAAAATTACTATATATTAAAGTTTAAGGTGAATTATGGCCTCACCACAATAATCTTGTCTTCTACAGATATTAAATCAATAAATCAAGCTTTTATATGCACTGCACAATAGCATCAAGCGGCTTAGCTTATTTTCTGTATCTATATATTCATATGCAAAGAGATTGCTTCGCTTCACTCGCAACGACGTGCGCGGCAATGCTTACTCTTCATTTCATTATAAATAGCTCGGGGGACTAAAAACGAATAGTGCTTTTCTCCGCAACCTTAAATCCAGCTGGTGGTTTTTCTCCGCCAACAGCAATGATCTGAAATGGCCCATTGAAAAGATTTTTGGCCGCCTTCGAAACATCCTCCGGCGTCAAAGCCTCAAAATAAGCATCGCGTAATTGCGGATAATTATGCGGCATACCATCTTCCCATAATCTCTGGCCCAAAAAAGCAATCTGCTCATTTGTATTGAACTGTATAGGATAATACCCCTTCAAATATTGTATCGCATTTGAAAGCTCTTTCGCAGAAATACCATTTTCAATATAATCATCTAAAACAGATTCAACGATATCAATAGATTTCTGAACCTTCGTCTGATCCGTCGCATAGCTAATCACAAAACGCCCCGATTTGCGACCAGATGCAAGATAAGAAGCCGCTCCATAGGTCAGACCATTCTTCTCCCTAAGTTCCTCCATCAATGCAGACCCAAAGCCTCCGCCGCCAAGAATATGCGCCGCCACAAAAGACGCCGCAAAATCCTTATCATGCCGCAAAACACCACGTCCCTGAAATAATAAATATGTTTGCCCAACCGAAAGTGGCACAAAAATTTTCTGCCCCGCAATATCCGGATTATAAATCGGAATAGGACTCTTATCCTGAAGAGGCTCTTGCGGCAGAACAGACATAATCTGATTGGCAAATTTCTTAGCATCCTCAGCCTCAAGATCGCCAACAATCACCACAAATCCATTTTTCTGTGCCAGATATTTCGTAAATTTCTGCAAATCTTCCTTAGTGATATTCTTAACATCCTCAATATATCCATCACTCGGGAGATTATAAGGATGATTGTCAAAATATGTCTCTGTTGCAAAACGCGCCGCAAGCTCATCCGGGTCCGTCATAGATTGCGATAACATCGCCGAAATCTGACCCTTCATAAGACCAACCGGCTTTGCATCAAATCTTGGCTCTGATAAAGCATATTGTGAAAGCTCAATGACCTTATCCATATCTAATTTCAGAAACTCAAGTGACAAAGCAAAGAAATCACGCGAAGCCTCAAATGAAAAATTAATATTATGCTCCTTAAGAAGCGCACGAAATGCACTTGAATCATACGGCCCAGCCCCCTCATCCATCGTCGCAGCCGCAAGAGTCGCCAAACCAACCTTATTCTCAGGATCAGACGCAGAACCATGCGGAAACACAATCCGCGCAGATACAAGCGGCAAATGATCAGATTTATAATGCCAGATCTCCGTACCCTGTAAGGTATGATATTGCTTAAACTCAAGCGCAAAAGCAGATGATATAAAAGAAACAAAAATCAAAAGAGGCGCAATAAATGCCAAAAATTGTCTCATATTTTCTCTCCTGATTTCTCTAATGTATCTTTTGTCTCAGACTTTAAATAGCCAACCACACGGTTCTCTTGTCTAAAAACTTTTCGCAAAGCCTCATTGACCTCGTCAGGCGTAATATTCGCAATATTCGCAGGGAAATTACGCAATTCCTCAATCGGGATGCCCCTAATCAAGCCAGTGCCCCAAAAACGCGCCATATTCCCACGACTGTCAGAAGACCGAATAAAATCTACAATCATGTCACTCTGAACAACCTGAATATCCTCGTCGCTCAAACCCTTTTTTACAATTTCGGAAATATCATTTTGTAATGTCGCATCAAGCTGCTCAAGGCTAATCTTTTGACTTGGCATCGCCTGCAACATAACCGGACCCGCATCAATCGTCTCAACAGATGTGTAAACTCCAATCGATAAAGCAAGCTCTTCTTCCTTAACCCATTTCCGATAAAGATAAGACTGATCCCCACTGCCAAGGGCCTTAAGACCAATCGCAAACGCATATAATTCGCGTAGATTCTCCTTCGGGTCAATGCCCTGCATATAATAAAATAACGAAGGAAGCGAAACCTTATCATCCGCAAGAGTCACAAAACGACGCGCATTCTGCGGAGGCTCAGACGGCCTGACATAAGGCGTAATCTCTTTAAAAGCTTTATTTTTACCATAAGTTTTCTGAGCAAGCTCAAGAACCTCGTCAGGGTCAACATCGCCAACAATCGTCACAATCGCATTGTTCGGCGCATAATATCTTTTGTAAAAATCTCGCGCATGTTGCGGCGTAAGCTTCGCAATCTCATGCCGCCACCCAATAGTCGGTGACCCATAAGGATGATTGCGATATAACATAGAAGACATTTGCTCACTTAATAAAGCCGCAGGATTATTGTCAACACGCATAGAGCGCTCTTCAAGGACAACATCACGCTCTAAATAAAATTCATGATCAGGAACCTGAAGATTAACCATGCGATCTGCTTCCATTTTCATAACATTAGGCAGAAACTCACTCGCGACATTCTGGTAATAAACCGTATAATCATTCGTCGTATATGCATTATCCTCGCCGCCAATACGCGCCACGAATTTTGAAAAATAACCCGGCTCTACATTTTTCGTGCCCTTAAACATAAGATGCTCAAAGAAATGTGCCAGACCAGACTCACCGTCTAGCTCATCAGCCGCACCAACCTTATACCAAACAGAATGCGCAACCACCGGGGCGCGTTTATCCTCATAAATCAACAGCTCAAGGCCATTGTCCAACTTATAATAATGAGGCGTATTTAGCTTAAATGCTGCAAGCTTCTCTAGTCTCGGCGTTAAGTCACCACCAGTCTTCGCATGCGCAAAAGATATGACTGCTCCGGATACCAACAGTAAAGCTGATATAACCCACCTTAATAGACGCATATGTTGCATTAAAATTCCCCCGAGATAGCTTCTACGAAATAATATGTTATAACATTTGATTAAAAAACAATGCAAGCTCACGATAATAGATATTCATTTACGATTCGTTAACCCTGTTATCGTAATAATTAAGCCATAATATGCATAATATCCCCTGAAAGGCTAGGATGATATGAAAAATCAGCGTAAGCTCATAACAGCTTCTATGATTGCTTCTGCAGTGGTGTTGGCCGCAATGGGGGTTTCAAAAACTTTTGATCCAAATAATACATCCTATGGACGCTTGCTGGCAAAGCAATATCTGCACATCGCTAAGATAGAAAGCCGCCTGGGAACTTTTGCACATATAAAATATTTCGAAAATAAAGCGCATGATGCAAAATCTGCACATAATCCGCGCCCTATGACCCTGAGAGGCTTTCGTAACGCAAAGCGACGGAGCTCTGAGTTGCTCGATATGCGCTGGGATTTAGAACGCGCAATGGTCGGATATGAAAAGCGCTATGACCCAGAAGCCGTCGCCGGTATGCATGCTGCTTTCGAATGTCGTTTGGTGAATATCGACGTTAATCCTTCGCTTGACCAAAAATGTGCAATGGCTTTTCAAACTTTTAAAGACCGCGCAGAAGCCACTGTAAAAGCAAAAAAACAACAAAATATCCAATATGTCGAAGCGCCAGAACCGCTGCCTTTGCCCATAGCTACGCCAGCACCTGTGCAGCAGGTGCAAGCTGCGCCGAAGCCTATGTTAAAACCTATGCCATTGCCGCAACCTCAAAAAATACAGCAAGACCAACGCCAGAAGCTTGTACCACTCTCGCCAATGGTCGGAAAAAATCCTCAGACAGAAGAATCTGTAGAAGATATGGAAGTTATAGAGATCAAAACTGAGAATAAAGACTCTATGATTGAGGTCGCTCCCGTTCAATCCATGCAACCTATTCCAGAAGCAAGTGAAATACAAAAAGAAGAGAAAAAATTCGATCCACTAGATTATGTCCATCCGCGTTTAAGAGCCAAAAAGCGTGCAGAACAACAAGAAAATATGCCCGTTATTGAGTACGTTACACCTGAAGCTAAACCCGAGACTATGACTCCAGTACCAGATGTTCCTAAAGAGCTGCCAAAGCCGATGCCCGTAAAACCGCAAAGTGAGACCCTTCCAGATTATTCAAACGGAGACGTAGATAAAGCTCCGGTCTCAGAGCCTATCGACAATAATATGCCCACCGAAGATACAGAAGGGGAAGGCTTTGGTATCAGACCTTTAAGTGAAATGAAAGTGCCGCAGCAAGCTCCGAAAAGTAAGCTGAATGTCAGTATGATGGAACTCAGAAAAAAACGCTATGATACAGAGCCACAAAAAGAACTCACACCACGCCCCGAATATATGCTAGAAAATCTCGCCTATGATCCGATTGTCACAACCTCAAGCGCTCCGAATGGGGCAGGGCCGTCCGCTGACGTCCTTGTGATACCATTTACAGAAGGCGGAACAAAATTCTCCGAACACGCAGAAGAAGTCATCTCTCAGATTAAAAATAAACTCGCAAATAGCAATTATTCCAAAGTCCGTTTCATCGGTCATGCCGATAAGGGCGGGAGTATCTCATTTAATGACATCTTATCCTTCCGACGCGCAGAGAAAGTTCATAATTATCTGGAAGAAACTCTTAATAATGCTGGAATTAAGAAGGTCACAGTTGATGGATATGGTGATCGCTCTCCTTTAAAGGCTTACCCTGCAACAGATGACCGCAACAGACGCGTTGTTGTAGAACTTCTGAAATAGTCTAGAAGCTGTCCAACAGGGTTAATAACCTTTAAAACAAACCCCCAAAAAACGGTCGCTGAGCGGTCCCTGAGCTTGTCGACGGGCGAAGCGTAAGTTTTTGGATTATTCCAGCGCTTTTTTGACCTTCCCCTAACACCCTTCACACCCTTCGACAAGCTTAGGGACCGCCCATTCGGCAAGCTCAGGGGGACCGCACCCTTCGACAAGCTCAGGGACCGCTCAGGGGTTCAGCTTTTATAAATATCTACACGCCTCAAGCAGAATTATTGCGCTGATGTTTCCGTGCCTCAACCATAGATATATATGTCATTATATCTTGCGTAACATTTACAAGATTTTGCCTCTCTTCTTCTGAACTGTCTTTATTCTGCCTTTGAGTAGCTTCAATCTCCTGCGCAATATCCGCAAGCGCATGCGCAGCAATACATCTTGCCGCACCCTTTAAAGCATGTATCGCATTAACCCTTTCATCTTGTGTTTTTGCAGTCGTAAAGTCACTCAAATATTTTTGTGAATGCTCCCTGAAAAGACCCAACAATGAATAAGCAAGCTCTATATCACCATTCGTCACTTTATGGAGAGACTCAACTGATATAGCGTCATTCTGTTCTGTGTGAAATGAGGCCGAAAATTCCTCCGAAACGCCACCTTTGGCCTTATTATGCTGGTCTTCGAAATATCCCATATTATGCCCCTAAATAAAACTATTTTAAACGAGAAAGATAAATAATATTTAAAGAATGATGATGTAATATATATAGGATCTCACCCTAGTTGTTGTTTAGATATTGTTAACGCTTTGTTGATAAAATTTACAAAAGATTAACGGAGTTCCAGATGCAAAACACGCATAAACCTTACTTAAAAGAAAGACGGAAGTCTTCAACTATAGGAAAAAAAGGGCAGTTTTTTTATGCTTTCGCAACCGGTATTTTTCTGTCAGTTGCTGTCACAACTTTTGTGGTATCATGCATATCTGGCTTTACCGAAGAGCGTATCGTCTTACTGTTCCTAAATTTATGGTTTTGCCTTTTTACAATGGATCTTATTACCATGCGTTTCCGCAGAAAAGGTGAGCGCGCCCCATGGCATGATTGGGCCACATTTAAAAAGACCACCACAGAAGAAGAGATATGTGATGTCACAATCGAAGGGCCTGTCCAAAGGGCCGAACAAGAAGAAAAACCTTCCCACAAAGATGCGGCCTGACCCTAATGTAGTATTAAGATTTTCAAGGCGAGGCGTCTTGGACGCCTGAGTAATCCCCTAAACGGACCCTGAGCTGGCCTTGTTGCATTGAGATTTGAGATTGAGAGTATATTAGGTTAAGTATTTGTATGGTTATATTATGCGTATGTAATCTATAACATTTTAAGCGACAGCATTAAGAAGATTAACAATTTTACATTTTATCCGACATTCAATGGCCATGTTGAGTAGTTTTTTGGATCTCAACTGATCAGTCGTATGTGCTTTTAATTGCCACATTGTTGTCTCAACTAAAGATCTTTCGTGGTATCCAATTAATTTTTTCCAGTTTTGGCGCGC
>JBCCNR010000036.1:0-10402 GCA_039025725.1 Pseudomonadota bacterium
TGAGACCATTGCAAGCAGTGATCTTGGGGCAATGTTCATAGATTTAGGTTTGGATGCAGAAGAAGCACAAGAGCTTGCAAGTTATTTCCAAGAGACATCTGGTGAAAATGTTACATATGATGAAATTGTTGATCTTTTGGATGACGACAATGATGGTCGTATAGATAAAAATGAGGTTAAAGCTGAGTTAGGTGTTGCTCGTGCCTATGAGATACAGTCAGGCAAAATTGATTACAGCTTTAATGATGAAGTTAGCAGAGAGTTCGAAGCCATAACAATTGGATCAGGCGCAACAACATTTGAGTTTAATATCAATGATGAAATCGAAGATGAGCTCTCAAAATATATAGATGATAACGGAGCACTTAGTACTGATGAGTTTGTCGGTCTCGTTGAAGCATATGAAAAAGCTGATTTCCTTGATCGCGGAAAACCAGCTTCATTAATCAGTCTAACATTACTTGCAATTGGTCTTGAAGAAGATGATGTTGCATATGTCATGAATGAAATCAAAAAAGGCAATAGAGGCGAAATCACATCTTCTGACCTTATTGAAATCGCCAAAGAGAAGAACAAAAAGATCTGATTATCAGCTTATTTACGAATACCAAGCTTTTTAATGATGGATTTATATTCCTCTTCTTGTTTAGATTTGAGATAATCTAACAAGCGACGGCGACGATTAACCAATGCAATCAATCCACGACGAGAGTGATTATCCTTATGATGCGTTTTAAAATGCTCAGTGAGATAATTGATACGATATGTTAAAAGTGCAATCTGAACCTGAGATGATCCGGTGTCACCCTTTTCAGTTGCATATTCATTAATAATTTCTTGTTTTTTTTCAGGTGTAAAAGCCATAATTTTTCATCCTCGGCATATTAAATATTTAAAACACGTTTTGGGCAAATATACCCTTTTTCATAAGAAGCAATAGCAAGAATATTATGGTCATGCCGAAGAATAAATCTGTCACAGTCAGGGTAGGGGGCTTGCCATCCTATTTTCTGACCCATCTGGATTTTACTCGCTTCTTCTTGCGATATAGAAATTGCCGGTATGCCGCCCAGTCCAGTCCCTAAATCACAAACTGCTTTATAAATCATATTATCAGAGCTGTCCAGTGTTATGGCATCCTTAAGTGTAAATGCGCCAACCTCGGTTCTAATAAGCCGTGAAACATATCCTTTTGTTCCAAGTGTGCGCGCAATATCTTCCGCAAGCACACGAATATATGTCCCTTTGGAACAAGATACTTTAAAAGATGTTTTATCTTTAAAATGCTCAATTATGGATAAGTCATAAATCGTAATATCGCGATGCTTTAAACTAAAATCCTCGCCATTGCGGGCAAGCTTATATGCTCTTTGACCGTTAACCTTGACGGCAGAATAACGATGCGGCTTTTGCAAAATCTGACCGATAAAGTCAGGTAAAACATCTCTAATGGCTTCCTCATTAGGAATAAAACCGCCTGAATCTATGATATCTCCGGTCGGATCGCCAGTATCATATTGTGTGCCCCATGTGACTTCAAAGGTGTAGCTTTTTTGATGATCTAGAAAAAACTGGGATAATTTTGTTGCCTCGCCAATAGCAATCGGCAAAACGCCAGAGGCAAAAGGGTCAAGTGTGCCTGTGTGACCTATTTTTGGTTTATACCCAACAATGCGCTTTAGTGCGTGTTTGACTTTTGCAATCGCATGCGCAGAGCTCATATGTTCAGGCTTATTTAAATTCAACCAACCTGAAAGCGGAGGAGGGGAGGCCATCATAATCTATTTAAAGTATGCGTAACCTGAGTAGCATGCTCTATATTCATATCTTTTTGGAAACTTAATTCAGGGCAAACTCGGCTGGTCATATTTTGTGCAAGATGAGCACGAATGAACTTTCTTGCATTATGTAGATTTGCAAGAATTTTTTCCTCGGTCTTTGCTTTCTTCCCATGACCAGACGGCCGTGGTGACACATATATCGTCGCATAACGCAAATCAGGGCTCACTGAGACAGACGTAACCGATACATCTAAAGATGATATATGCTGTAAATCGCCACGCAAAATAATCTCAGTAATAATATCCCTTACAAATTCTGCAACACGCTTTTGGCGCTGTGAAGGTGCCTTTGCACTATATCGTTTCGTCATAATCAATATACTTTATCAGTCAAGGTGACGCTCAACTTCCTGAATTTCAAAAATCTCTATCACATCACCAATGCGGATATCATTATAATTCTCAAAAGCCATACCACATTCAAAGCCTTGCTGGACCTCTTTGACCTCATCTTTAAAGCGACGCAAGGTCGATAAAACACCCTCATGAATCACAACATCATCACGTATCAGCCTTACTTTCGCAGAACGACGCGCCAAACCATCACGCACGCGACAGCCCGCCACATTGCCAACCCGTGTTATATTGAAAACCTCAAGGATTTCTGCATTACCAAGGAAATTCTCACGTAATTCAGGCGCAAGCATTCCAGATAACGCCATTTTAATATCATCAATTAAGTCATAAATAATGGCATAGTAACGTATTTCAATCTTACGATCTTCTGCAAGCTCTTTTGCCTGCTTATTGGCGCGGACATTAAAGCCAAGGACAACACCGCCAGCCGTTTCAGCAAGATTCACATCAGATTCCGTAATCCCACCAGCGCCAGAATAGACAACCTGAACTTTGACTTCATCATTGCCAAGCTTTTCAAGCGCTGCTGAAATGGCCTCAACCGAGCCCTGAACATCTCCTTTAATCACAACAGGCATAGATTTCATCTCGGAAATCTTAATTTGAGACATCAGACTATCAAGTGTCTTTGCCGTCGCAAGATTGGCCTTTTCTTTGATTTTACGCTCACGATATTCGGTGATTTCACGCGCACGCGCATCATTCTCAACGACCATGAAGCTATCGCCAGCAAAAGGAACACCACCAAGCCCCAATACCTCAACAGGAACAGAAGGACCAGCAGTCTCTACACGATCCCCTAAATCATTGACAAGCGCCCGAACACGACCCCAAGCTGCCCCAGCAACAACAATATCACCAATTTTAACATTTCCATGCTGAACCAAAAGTGTTGCAACAGCACCGCGTCCCTTATCAAGCTGAGCCTCAACAACAACACCCTCACCAAAGCGATCAGGATTTGCTTTCAATTCAAGAACCTCTGCTTGAAGAAGTATTGTATCTAACAACCCATCAAGATTGAGACGCTCTTTAGCAGAGACCTCAACATCCATGACCTCACCACTCATCGATTCGACAATGACCTCATGTTGCAAAAGATCCGCACGAATTTGATCTGGATTGGCGCCCTCTTTATCGATTTTATTAATCGCAACGATAATAGGAACCTCAGAGGCGCGAGCATGCTTAATGGCCTCAATGGTTTGCGGCATCACGCCATCATCAGCCGCCACAACAAGAACGACAATATCAGTGACTTTCGCACCACGTGCGCGCATCTCACTAAAAGCAGCATGACCCGGCGTGTCAATGAATGTCACACGTCTTTCATCCTCAAGGCGCACCTGATAAGCACCAATATGTTGCGTAATCCCACCAGCCTCGCCTGAGACTATAGAAGTCTGCCTCAGTGCATCCAGCAAAGATGTCTTCCCATGATCCACATGACCCATAATCGTCACAACTGGTGCGCGCGGTTTTAAAGTATCTTCACTATCCTCATAAACCTGCGTAGCAATTTCAACATCAGCCTCAGAGACACGCTTAAAACTATGCCCTAAACTTTCAACAACAATTTCAGCAGTATCCGCATCAATAACCTTATTTAAGGTCGCCATAATGCCTAATTTCATAAGCTCTTTAACAACGTCAGCCGAGCGCTCCGTCATACGGTTTGCGAGCTCCTGCACAGTTATCGAATCAGGAATAGTCACTTCACGGTAAACCTTTACCTTCTCATCCTGCTCCATCATGCTTTTTTTCTGCTTATCAAGCTTACGCCGATAAGATGCAACAGACCGACTTCTGACTTCATCGGCCTGGTCAGCATTCGTCACTGTAAGCTTGCGCTGGCGCTCTTTCCCGCTGCTGAGAGACTTACGCGTAGAGGCGACTTCCGCATAATCATCACGCGACTTCGTCTTTGATTTCACGCGCGAAGATGACGGCTTAGAAGGACCATCGGGAGCCGAAAATTCCGCCCTTTGATTTGAATGGGCAGGATTCGTATTAGATGATGCAGTGTAATTATTTGTATTATTTGAACGCTGATGACGTGCACCGCCCTGCGAGGCTGATGCATTCTGGCGATCTGATCGACCTCTATTGCCCTGGCCACCCTGCGCGTTATTACGGCCCCCTCCGTCATTCCTACCGCGCCCCTCTGAACTATTTGCAAGATGTGAGCGCGTCTTGCCTATATATTCTTCAGGCTTAAGCTGCCCTAATATCTTGGGACCCAATCGTGCCTTTTTCTCTTGTGGTTCTGCCTTGGGTTCTTCGGCTGATTTACTGACCTCATTTTTCAGTGCTTCCTGCTCTCGGGAAATTTTTTCTTCAGCCAGTCTTAGTTTTTCTGCTGCTTCCTCTTGTCGTCTCTCATCCTCTGCGAATTGAGATGCAGCTTGCGAAAGCGCTTTTTGTCTTGCATCCATTTCAGCCTTAGACAAACCGCCAAGCTTGTTTGGACCGCCCGCACCCATTGTTGCATTAGAAGAAACAATACGCCCTGATTTCGAAGGACCAGCTTTAGGTTTTTGATTTTGCTGTGGACGTGTCGCAGCTGACTTGTTACCAGCATGCGCAGTCGGACGACGGCGTTTATGCTCCACGAGAGGACCGGATGCGCCCGAGGATGGCCCTTTTTGCAGTGCTTTGGGATCAAAACCTTTGAGTGAAAGTGTTCTTCCACCAGAAGATTTTTTCTCTTTTTGAGAATTTTGATCCTGTTTTGATTCCGACATATGTCCCCTTTCGTGATACAGGCAGGTCGCCAGATCACTCGATAACACAAAAAACTTTAATTGACGAGCCCCTAAATCGTAGAAATCTCCGAATATTGTAGATAATCCTGATAAAGAGAAGATGTCACGCTTCCTTTTAAGATCACGAGAAAGGATATTTTTTCACGACCCGTTACTTTCTGTAACCAGTGATGCGGAAAGTGAGACATAATATTGATCCCTAAACTGTTCCTCACAAATTTCTGCGACATCTCATCAGACGCCGTTTTAGATATTAAAATAGCCAATATCTCCTCAGGATGACGAGAGATATGTCTCTGTACAGCTCTATTGCCATAAAATGCTTTTTTGGTTTTAAAAGCAAACCCTAATGACGCGCATATTTTTTTCTCAAGCTTACTGAGTAGGGTTGCTCGTAGGTCTTTGAACGCAAATTGCGCTATGGGAAAAGGAAAATATGTCTTTAATCGCTTATCATCATCCTGCGCTGACTGCTTTACTAAGAGAGTTATAGTCTTATTATTCGCCTGAACATAAACAGCGTTTTTATGATGTTTGCGCGTTATTTCGATAGAAATATCAGCATTTTTAGCATCATAAATTATCCGTATAGGCGTATGATCTTCCGAAATTACCTCTTGAGTGACTGCGCATGTGATTGTTCTTTTAACATGTGCAGATTGAGACGCATCAGAGTCTAAATCTGCAACCGTTTGACGATCTGAAGAGGGGGAAGGGGATGTTTCGACTATGAAATCCACCCCATGGCCTTACGTGCAGCGATAATCATCTTATTCACCTGATCAACCTCCAACGGATATCCCGCCAGATATGGAGGCTCTTCTTCAACCGCAGCCTCAGTTGTGACGCCATTTTCTGCATCATCAAGAGCTTCACTCTCAGCCTCTGGGTCTTCCTGTGCCTCATCCACTGGTGTTTCGGATGGAATAATCACCAATTCATCAGCCGTAAGACCCGCAAAATCCTCTAGTGATTTAATATTATGCTTTGCAAGGTCTAATAGCATATCTGTTGTCAAACCCTGCATTTCACGCAATGTTTTTGATACGCCTAGCTGATCTAACGTAGCAATTTTCTTACGCTCAATGGCCCCATAAGCCCGCTCCTGAAGCTCAGTTGCAATGCTGCTATCCAAACCCTCAATATTCTCAAACTCTTCTGGGTCTGTATAAGCCACATCCTCAATATTCGCAAAACCTTCAGAGGCCAAAAATTGCGCAAGCATAACATCAACATCAAGCTCTTTGACAAAAAGATCAGTACGCTCAGTAAATTCTCTCTGACGTTTTGTGGAGTCATCTGTTTCAGTGACAACATCTACGTCCCAGCCCAACAAATGTGACAAAAGGCGCACATTCTGACCACGCCGCCCAATAACCTGAGACAGGCTATCATCCGGAACAACAACCTCAACCTTGTTAAACTCATCATCCACAACAACCCGCAAGACAGGTGTCGGAGACAAAGCGCTCATGATAAATGTCGCAGCATCAGGAGACCATTCGATAATATCTATTTTCTCACCTTGTAACTCATTCATAACAGCCTGCACACGGCCACCACGCAGACCCACACAAGAGCCTACCGGATCAATACCCGGATCATCCGTATAAACCGCAATCTTTGCGCGACTGCCCGGGTCTCTTGCGACAGCCTTAATTTCAATCACACCATCGTAAATTTCCGGAACCTCAGAGGCAAAAAGACATGCCAGAAATTGCGGATGAGTCCTCGAAAGGAAAACCTGCGGACCATTATTTTCTTGCCTGACATCGTAAATATAACACCGAATACGATCGCCAACCTTGATATTCTCACGCGGAATAACCTCATTGCGGCGAATGATTCCCTCACCATATTCCCCAAGCGAGATCATAACATTTCCAAATTCAACACGCTTAATCGTGCCGTAGATAATCTCACCCACGCGATCTTTATAAGCCTCATATTGACTCTGACGCTCAGCCTCGCGAATTTTCTGCACAATCACCTGACGCGCCGATTGCGCCGAAATACGCCCAATCTCAACAGAAGGAAGCTCATCTATAACAAATTCACCAATTTCAGCCTGCGCACCATCATCGCGCTCTTTTGCGTCCTGTAAAGTGATGAAATAAGCCGGATGCTCAGCCTCAGTGTCTATTTCCTCAACAATCTCACGATAGCGACGAATGATAATATCACCATCCTTCGGTTGAATAGTCACCCGAATATCATATTCCGCCCCATAGCGCTGCTTTGCAGAACGCGCAATCGCATCTTGTAAAGCCTCAACGACAATTTGCCGCTCTACGCCCTTTTCTCGTGAAACCGCATCCGCAACCTGTAAAAGCTCATGTACATTGATTGTCGCTGTTGTTACCATCTTTTAAATGCCCTCAATCTCTACAGTTTCTTCAATATCTTCGATTTTTTTCAATTTCTGCCGTTGTTTCGGAGCCTTCTCAATAGGGCCCTCAACCTCTAGATAAAGCTCAGACTTTTCCTCAGCGTCCAAATCATCACAGGAAATACCATGCAAAGCTTCACCATTCTTGGTTGCTTCAAGCAAAGCATCTGATAATGTAAGCTTAGCATCCTTGATATTCTCAAACGGAATCTCATAATCAGCTTCACCATCATTGATAATAATATGATAAATATTCTTTTCTTTATCTATACAATGTGGCGCGCCAATAATCCCCTTAAACCTACGGCGACCATTTAGCTTTTCATTCAGTTCAATGACAGCCTCAAAACCAGCCCAGTTTTTAAAGTCTTTTAAACGCGTCAGTGGCCTGTCAATGCCCGGCGAGGATACCTCTAAAACATATTCGGAAGGAATAACATCATCCACATCAAGAACCAGAGAATATTCGCGCGATAAAGTCTCACAGAGCTTTAAATCCATTGTGCAATCCGGACGCTCTGCCATGATCTGCAAAGTCGGCCTGTGGGCATGGCCCATAATACGAATGCGAACAATCTCCGCCCCGTTAAATTCGGTTAGCGGCTGGATAAGCTCATATATCTTTAAGCACATTTCCTGACGATCCAAGGCCACCTCACAAAAATTTAAGAGACTTATTCATAAAAATCGGGCGGATACACCGTACCCGCCCTGAACATAAATCTCACAATAGAGGCTTTTCGAAAAAAGTCAATCGCCTATTCTTTCTCAATCTCTGATATTTTTAAAGACTGATCGGCTGCGGTGACAACAGAGGCAATTTTAATCGCAGATTGAATGGAGGTTTTTGTAACGCCTTCTTTCAGAAGCGTCTTTACATGCGAATCCATACACATACCACACCCATTAATAGCCGAGACCGCAAGCGCCAAAAGCTCAAAATCTTTTTTATCAATGCCTGAGTTCATAATAACCTGCATTCTGAGGCCAGCTGGCATTTGTGCAAATTCACTATCCTCAACCAAATGAATAAATCTATAATAAACATTATTCATAGCCATGATTGAGGCCGCCGATTGCGCAGCCTGAATATAGTCTGCATCAAGATGTTCAGCACCATCACTTTTAATCGCAGCAACCAGGTCTTTATTGTCTAAACTATAGGCACAGGATAAAGCAATCGTGAAAATTTGTTTTTCACTTAATCCTTGTGCTCCGTCAGGCGTAAAGATTTTCGGGAAATTTATGCGTGTATCTTTGGCAAAATCACCAATACGTGCTTTTATATCTGATATAGACATGATGTTTCTCCGTTTTTTGAGATAAATAGGTAATTTTTTCTCTCACGATAGTTGGCTTATGCCAACATCTCCGAGGGGGCGCGCAACGCTGCGCGGCGCCCAGTCGGGCGCTGGAAAAGTTGGAAATAGAGGGTAGGGGAAAATGTGGGCCAGGCAAAATCAAGGAGCCATAATAAATAAAGATTGCCTAGCCACACTTAAATTTACGTAAGTGATAGACTTACTGGATGCAAAAAAATTAACCTAAGCAGCTTCTTTTTTTACATCAATTGTGTCTTCGCCTTTTTTCCAGTTACATGGGCAAAGCTCGTCTGATTGTAATGCATCAAGAATACGCAAAACCTCCTGCGGATTTCTACCGACACTTAGGTCAGTCACCATCACAAAGCGAATAATACCATCTGGATCAATAATATATGTTGCACGCTGTGACACACCTGCATTTTTATCAATGATACCCAATGAAGATGATAGCTCACGCTTCACATCAGCCAAAAGCGGGAAGGGGAGGTCTCTCAAATCATCATGTGATTTGCGCCATGCCATATGCACAAATTCAGAATCCACTGATCCTCCTAAAATTTGCGCATCACGGTCTTTGAAATCCTGATCTAAATCACCAAATGCCTTAATTTCAGTCGGACATACAAAAGTGAAATCTTTTGGGTAAAAGAACACCACAAGCCATTTGCCCGCATAAGTTTTATTGTTGATCTGCTGAAATGCATTGTCAATATCTGTTGAAACCGTTGCAGTTACATCAAATTCTGGAAATTGTTCACCAACACCAAGAGTCATAATCTATCCTCATAATCTGTTTTAAATTTTACAGGTTGTATCGCTCAACCTAAAAACACTATAGCAATAGATTTCAAAAATAGTAAATCGATTTTTTATCTTTTTTTGATAGATTTTATCTATATAATTGATCTTATATTCATAAATTTTAAAGGCCATGTAAATGAACATACGCGATATGGAATATATTGTGGCGGTCTCCGAGACAGGCCATTTTTCAAAAGCAGCAGATATATGCGCCGTATCTCAGCCGACATTAAGCGCGCAAATCAAAAAAATGGAAGATTATCTTGGTGTCCTGATCTTTCATAGAAATAAAATACATGGGCAAGTGCAGACCACAACTTACGGTAAGAAAATCATCCAGCATGCAAAGCAAATCCTGCATGAAAAAGATCAGATCAAAAAAATCGCTCAGCAATCCAAAGACCCTTTTGCCGGTGTGCTAAAAATTGGTGCTTTTCCAACGCTGGCGCCTTATTATCTTCCGCATATTCTCCCCGATCTTAAAAAGCAGCTTCCGAAGATGCAATTTTATGTCATTGAAGAAAAAACTCTGACTTTGCTTAAAATGCTTAAGGAAAAACACCTTGATATCGCTTTCTTAGCTCTGCCAATCGAGAATCAGGCTTTGGAAACGCACCCTATCTTCTTTGATCCTTTCTATTTTGCAGTCCATAAAGCACATCCGCTTGCAAAGTTATCTGAAATTGAGGTTGAGGATATTTTAGATGAAAAACTCCTTTTGCTGGAAGATGGTCACTGTCTGACCAGTCAAGCCCTGGATTTTTGCAATCATTTTGGAACAGCCAATATTGATGATTTTCGCGCCTCAAGCCCTCAAATGTTGCTTGAAATGATCAGATTGGGCACAGGAGCATCGCTTATGCCGCGCTCTATTGTGCAAAAAACAACTTATGATGATATTATTTTTATTCCTTTCAAAGATAA
>JBCCNR010000037.1:0-10399 GCA_039025725.1 Pseudomonadota bacterium
AAAAATTTCATCCTTTAGTTGTGGTGGTAAAATCTCCTTGACGCAGCATTGTAAAATCAATAGCTTGCATCTGGGCCACGCTTCCCCAACGAAGTGCGACCTATCTGCAAGGATAGGAGGTAAATATGACAGCATCTCTTTCAGATATAATCTCTCAGCCGGAGAAAAAACCAGGCAATCCAAATTTTTCATCCGGACCATGTTCGAAATTTAAGGGATGGTCACTTGATCTTCTCAAAGATGCTCCGCTTGGGAGGTCGCATCGTGCAAAAATCGGAAAAAATAAGCTTAAAGCTGCGATTGATCACACGAAAACACTTTTGAAACTTCCCGAAGGTTACCGCGTTGGTATTGTTGCGGGCTCAGATACGGGGGCCGTTGAGATCGCTATGTGGTCTCTTTTAGGGGCGCGCGCCGTCGATGTTTTGGCTTGGGAAAGTTTTTCCAAAGATTGGGTGAAAGATATCACTGAGCAATTAAAGCTTGATGCGAATATATATCAGGCTGACTATGGGGAAATCCCTGACCTAAAACAGGTTAATCAGGATAATGATATTGTTTTTGCGTGGAATGGTACTACCTCTGGGGTGCGCGTTCCTGATGCTGACTGGATCAGGGATGATCGCAAAGGGCTCACAATTTGTGATGCAACATCGGCTATTTTTGCTCAGACTATGGATTGGACAAAACTAGATGTGATCACATATTCCTGGCAAAAAGTTCTGGGGGGAGAAGCTGCCCACGGGATTTTGATTTTATCTCCGCGCGCCGTAGAGCGTCTTGAGAGTTATGTGCCTGAATGGCCGCTTCCTAAAATCTTCAGATTGACGAAAAAAGGCAAATTAAACGAAGCGATCTTTGAAGGGGCTACAATTAACACACCATCAATGCTCTGTGTGGAAGATTATTTGGCCGCTTTAAATTGGGCCGAGGGTCTGGGGGGCTATGATGCTATGGTGCAGAAAGCTGATGTAAATCTGGCTGTCATTGAAGAATGGGTTGCGGATACAGAATGGATTGACTTTCTGGCAAAAAATAAATCCATAAGATCGAATAGCAGCGTTTGTCTAAAAATCACTGATCCGGGATTTATGGCGCTTGATAAAGCTGCTCAGCTTGATTTCTGTAAACAGATCGCGGCATATCTTGAAAGTTTAGATATTGCATATGATATAAATGGCTATCGTGATGCGCCGGCAGGTTTGCGCATTTGGTGCGGTGCGACCATTGAGGCAGATGATCTAAGGGCTTTATGTCCATGGATTACCTATGCTTATCATAAAGTCCGGACAGATTTTCTTAAAGCTGCCGCTTAAATCTCTCTTCAAATATAAAACTCTTTTAATCGTTAAAGTAATCATTAAGGATATATATGCCTAAAGTTCTCATTTCTGACAAAATGGCTGTGGGTGCAGCAGACATCTTCAAAGAGCGCGGAGTCGAAGTTGACGTAAAAACTGGCCTCACGCCAGATGAGTTGATCAAGATTATTCCAGAGTATGACGGTCTCGCTGTAAGATCTTCAACGAAAGTCACGCAAAATATTCTTGATGCCGCCAAAAATTTAAAAGTTATAGGACGCGCAGGAATTGGTGTTGATACGATTGATGTGCCGCATGCCACACAAAGAGGCGTTGTGGTGATGAATACGCCTTTCGGCAATGCAACCACGACAGCGGAACATGCTATTGCAATGATGATGTCGCTTGCGAGAATGATCCCGCAAGCCAATAGCTCAACCCATGCTGGAAAATGGGAAAAGTCAAAATTCTTAGGTACAGAGATCACAGGCAAAACATTATCCATTGTTGGATGTGGCAATATCGGAACAATTGTGGCCTCTAGAGCCAATGGTTTGTCCATGAAAGTTGTGGCATATGATCCCTTTTTGACCGAAGAGCGCGCAAAAGCGATTGGTGTCGAAAAAGTTGATCTTGATGAAGCCTTAAGGCGTGCAGATTTCATCACGTTACATACACCGCTGACTGAAAAAACCCGCAATATTATTTCTGGGGATAAGATCAAATTATTGAAGAAAGGCGCGTTTTTGATCAATTGCGCGCGTGGTGGTTTGGTTGATGAAACAGCTTTAAAAGATGCTCTTGATGAGGGGCATCTTGCCGGTGCCGCTTTGGATGTTTTTTATACAGAGCCAGCGAAAGAGCATCCTCTTTTTGGGCATGAAAAGCTGATTTGTACGCCGCATCTTGGGGCTTCAACCCGCGAGGCGCAGGATATTGTGGCCATTCAAATTGCCGAACAAATGAGTGATTTTCTTTTAACAGGTGCTGTTTCCAATGCGATTAATATGCCATCCGTGACGGCAGCAGAAGCGCCTATCCTTAAGCCATATATAGAATTGGCGGAATATCTAGGTAAGTTTATTGGCCAATTGCCATCGGCAGGTCTTAAATCGATTGAGATTATTTATGACGGCAATATTGCTAAGCTCAATACCAAGCCTATATCGGCTGCGGCGATTTCGGGGATATTAAAACCTATTTTTGGATCAGTGAATTTGGTGAACGGGCCAGTTGTGCTGAAAAATCAGGGGATAGCTCTTTCAGAGTCCGTGCGTGATCGTACGGGAATATATGAAGGTTATATTATGCTGAAGCTTGAGGCTGAAAATAGTTCATATGTGATTGCTGGAACTGTTTTTTCCGATCAAAAGCCTCGTATTACGCGCATTAATGATGTCCGTCTTGAGGCAGAATTTTCAAAATATATGCTCTTTACGGAAAATCAGGACCGCCCGGGTTATATTGGCGCGCTGGGAACGCTGCTTGGAAATGAGAATATTAATATTGCTAATTTCCGCCTTGGAAGAACATCTGAAGGGTCAGAAGCGCTTGCCTTAGTAGAAATTGACACTGCACCTGATGATAAAACCATTCAGGATATTATCGCGCTTCCGCAGGTTTTAAATGCTGTTTCTATAGCTTTGAATTAGGTTGACCCTAGAATGTCGCGCTTAGGCCCAATGTCGCGGAATGCTCTTCAAATTCATTATTCCGTACAGGAGCAGTCCGTTGTAGGCGTCCAACACGTCCAAATGCGCTTAAATTATTATTCACCGCATAAGTTGTCGTAAAATAGGCCCCGAGCGTGTCGCTTTCATTCTCTGAAAAATTTGTTTTCAGAGACAGATAAAAAACATCAATCGCACTGTTCCATTTATCGGCCCATTGATAGGACATCAAGCCATTTGCAATATAGGCATCTTCGTCTGTGGCAAATTCAAAATCGCGTCTCTCAAAACCACCAGATAATGTTGCATTCAGCTTATTTCCTGCAAATCCTGCAAATAAAAACGCAGATTCACTGCGATATGGATCAAAATTCTGATCGCTTCCCGTAACAATCAATCCATCATTGGTTTGACCAATAATGCGGCCATCTTGAAGCCCCACAACTGTTCGGATTGCCTCAGCAGCAGAATCGCCATTATTGATCTGATTTTGAATATTCGCTGAGCTATTGCCCGGTAAATTGCGTGTGGTATTGCTAAAGCCAGATGGTGGCAGAAGATTGGTCTGTGCCGTTGCCCCGATATAAACTCTGTCAGTGACGTTATAATTTCCTTCAACAAGATAGTTGATCTCATTATATCTTTGCCC
Organism: Pseudomonadota bacterium; assembly: GCA_039025725.1. GTDB lineage: Bacteria > Pseudomonadota > Alphaproteobacteria > JBCCNR01 > JBCCNR01 > JBCCNR01. The sequence goes on from JBCCNR010000037.1 coordinate 3,621, forward strand.
GACTTTCCCAAGAAAGCGCGCTCTGGAATTAGGGCGGTACTCTAGACCCGCGTTAAAAAACGGCGCAGTGAATGTATCATCGCTGACATTGGCTCCGGAAACATCATCATATCCGACATCCCCAATAAGAGATAATGTTCTCGTTAAACCATATGCTCCGGAAAGCTGGTAAGTGGTTTGTTGTAAATCGCCTTCATTTCCACCACCAGCAAGGCCGCCATCATAGTCAGAATCAGCATAGGCCACGGTTCCTTGTAAAGAAAAGCGTCTGAAGCGGTCTCCGGTGCCGATGGTTCCCTGATAAGAATGAGTCGTCAAGTCACCAATATTATCCGAAGAACTTATGGCCTGATCATAGCCATATCTAAGCTCTCCGACAGCCCAATTGCCAATACGCTGACGCCAGTAAGGTGAAAGGCTAAAGCTTCCAAAGCCTTCAAGATCATTATTATTTGCACCTGTCAGGCTGCTTGCGCTCTCTGTGTTGTTGAATATGGTGGAATAACTGGCGAGACCATCAATAAAAAGATGGTTCCTCACGATTTCAGCTGTCGCGCCAGCCTCAACAAATGGCGCAAATTCTGATCCATTATCTCGATTGTAAAAGTAAGACCCGGCCGCAGTGCCTGCTGCATCAAGGCGATTTGTAACGATATCAGCGCGCACGCCTCCGTTTAAGCCATAAATAATACCGGATTCTCTATTGTCGCGCGTTAAGTTCACATTGTCTGAAAAGGTCACATCTGCGCCAATGAAAGGCGTAATCTTAAAGACACGATTTTTAGGCACAACATTGCGTGGCGATAAACCATTATAATAAGCCTCACCACTATTATCCATGGTGGCTCCATCAGGCGCAAAAGAAATATCATCTCCTCCGCTTACAAAAGGGCTTACAATGCGGTTATTTTGAGTATTTTGAATGTTATTGCTGTTGTAAGATCTATTTTCTGCTGTGTTATTATTCAGAATAAGACGTTGCGGCGTGTTTGGAAGAGCCCTCTGGGTCTGGGTAGACTGTCTGTTCAACTGATATTGTGAGAAGCTTTCCTGATTATCCGTCGCACTATCTGCATAGAGATTGTCAGGAGTTTGTTGCATGTAATAATCGTCAATATCTGGATTTTGCGCCCAAACATTATGCGTTAAACATAATGATAAACCACAAAAAATTGTCCAAATAGCAGAAGCAAACTTCCGACAGTGCATATGCACCCCTTAAAAATTCCTTTTTAGGCCAGCCCAAAAAACACAAAATGCATTTATAAATTGTGACTAAGCCTTAAAACATCATTAATCAAAATAGTAAATAAAATATGTAGAATAACTTATATTGTAGACTTAAAGATGTCAAACTTTTTACTTCGGGACTAATACCAAGCGCCTTAATTAATTTTCAAAACTGTATCTATCATAATTATTGTATAGCAGTTTAAAGTGATTTTTTCTCTCACGCCAGTTGGCTTCCGCCAACAGCTCCGAGGGGGCGCGCAACGATGCGCGACGCCCAGTCGGGCGCTCTACCAAAAGCACTTAATCACAAATTATTTTGGGCTTTTGGTATAAATCTAATATCCCCATTCTTTTGCATGTTCCTTTAAAAAATCCCTAAAGACAGATATTCTTTTCGTATTTCTGAGCTCATAAGGATATACAATATATGTTTGAAATGATTTCGTCGGCGCATCATCTAACACACGTTTTAAGAAAGAAGCTTTTTTCGCCATATAGTCCGGAAGTGAAGATATGCCAATTGCAGCCTTTGTTGCATGAAATACGGATCTTAAATTATTAGCGGAAAAGACTGCACGCCTGAGATGTTTTGCATTTGGTGGGCGCCCCATAGAAAGATGCATATTTAAGCCATTTCTGAGCCCTGCAATAGGCGCGCTAAAGGCTATAAGACGATGATTGTCAAGGTCTTCGGGGGTTTTGGGCTCTCCCATTTCTCTTATATATTCCTCAGAGGCATAAAAATGGCATTGCACCTTCAAAAAAGACTTTGAAACAAGATCTGGTTCAATCGGGCGCCACATGCGAATTGCAATATCTGCGTCGCGTCTGGATAAATCTACTAGATTATCTTCTAAAATCAAATCAACGCGTATTTCAGGATATTGACGCACAAATTTTGGCAAAATAGGAGAAAGCCATAAATTGCCAAAGCTCGTGGTGGTTGTAATTTTCAATGTTCCTTTAGGAACAGTCCGTCCAGTGATGAGGATGTCTTCGGTCTCACTGATCTTTTTATATATATGTTTTGCAGTGTCATAAAGAAGTTCGCCTTGCTCAGTCAGGGTCAGGCCTTTTGTATTACGATTAAAAAGAACAGAGCCAATTTCTTGCTCGAGGCTTCCAATTTGCCGGCTAATCGAGGATTGAGACACACCACATTTTTCAGCAGCAGCTGAAAAGCTTTTTGCTTCAGCTGTCAGATAGAAAGTCTTTAATTTGTTCCAGTCCGGAATAGTACGCATGCGCAGTCACCAAATGCACAATTTTCTCACGAAGTGACTTCTATCACAGCTTTTACGAAAAAACATAAAATTTATGAGACATCTAAGCCAGTGATGATTTTGGCAAAATCTGTACCTATTTCGTAATGGCATAATTCACATGCTATCATTATTAGGTAAGATGTCGGAAATTTATAAATTATTATTATATTTACTTTATAGTCTCAGGCATATTTAATGATTGCTTTTCGGAGTGACTTAAAGTAACACTCCGATATTTAAGGGAATTTTGAGAAAAAAGAGTTATGTGCGCAGTGTCAAATCTTAAAGATGTAACAGCCCCCGATGATATTCCGCGTATGGATATCGCAGCGATGCAGAAAAAAATGGCAGCAATGAAGGCGCTCCCTTTTATCAAAGATGGCATGGTGCTTGGGCTCGGGACTGGATCAACCGCAGATATTTTTCTGGAATTGCTTGCGGATTATATTCAGGAAAAAAACTATAAAATAAGTGCAATCAGTAGCTCTGATAGAACCCGACAAAAGGCGCTTTCTTTGAATATTCCACTTTTGCCTATGGGGCAGACTACGGAAACTGACTTATGCATTGATGGGACGGATGAATTTAACGACTCATTTTATCTCATTAAAGGCGGTGGCGGAGCACTGCTTTGTGAAAAAATCATTGCCAGATCTGCAAAAAAAATGATCGTTATAACGGATGAAAGAAAATATTCTAAGGAATTTGGCCAATTTCCTTTGCCAATTGAGATCGTCGATTTCGAAACTGGTATAATACTTGCAAATATAAAAAACATTCATGCGAAATTCGCTTCGTGTGATCAATTTACACCGAATATCCGCCGCACGAAGGATGGTAAGATATTCAGAACCGATATGGGTCATATGATTGTGGATGTACCATTTTCAGGGATTCAGAATGTTCATGCGTTGTCAGATGCGCTTTTGAACATACCGGGTGTAGTTGAACATGGTCTTTTCTTAAATGAAGCAAGGATCATTCTTACAGACCAACGCGAATTACGCAGAACATGATACAACCCCATGGAGGACAAATAAATGGCTTCACATCCTAATCACCAAGTTGCTCTGGAGTTCATCCAAGAAGCTGGAACAATGACAACATATCTTGAGACCATTGATATTACATATCAACAGGTTATGGATCGTATTCGTCAGGCCAATGGTGCCAGTGGCGATGCCGCTGCTGCGCTGTTCCGCGATCTTTTAAAAAGAGAGCTTCAGGCTGAAATTTCTAGTCTTGAAAGTATTTTGGCTGATGTCTATGCAGCGCAATTTACACCTGAAGAGTTAGAAGAGCTTAAGCAGTTCTTTGTAAAACCTGTCGGGCAAAAGCTTATTGGTGCAACAACAACAATTGCACAGGATTTCGCAAATCAATCTTCTGAATTCCAACAGAAAATGGCAACAGTGATCATGCCAAAGATTCAAATGGAATTCAAAATGAATGGTTACGAAATTTAATAATAACTTTTTCTTTCTCCCTCATCCTGGGCTCTTTCAACGGAGCCCTTTTCTTGTTTGAGATATTTGTAAGTGGGGTGCTTCGTACCCTTTGACAAGCTCAAGGATCGTTCAAGGCGCACCCAGAGAAAGTTTTTGGATTTGTATATATACCCATATCTTCAAGTATCTTAGGCCAGTTATGATTTTGGTAAAATCTGTACCTGTTTCGTTCGGGCTTGCCTATACACCGCTTAGCTGTTCAATATCGTTCTTGATTGTAGCTTACCACTTCATGCCTTGAGCAACTGTATTATTTGAAGCGGCTTCTCCACCCTCTGCTCCCGAAGCCGAAGGCATTGCTGGAGATGGAGCCTGACGCGTAGGGTTGGGACCGCCACCAAAGAGGCTTGCAGCCACTTGCTGTGGGTGTGGCCACCCCATATTCGGCATAAAGCTTTGTTGCCCCCAGTTAGCATTTCCACCTGCTCCCGGCATACTATTATAAGCTGATATCATAGGTGCTGCCGCAGCAGCCATTGCATAAGGATTTATCTGTGGCATACCCGGCAGCGTATTCCCCGGCATACCCATGCCCTGTGGCGCCATCCCTGGCAGCATCCATGGCGGCATCATACCTGACATCATCCCCCCTGGCATCCCCCCCCCTTGTTGCGATAATGCATAAGCCATTGCAGCAGTACCAACGCCGATAAGAGCAGCCTTTGCAAGAACACCACCTGCGTGCCAGCTATTAACAGCAAGACCTTCTCCTAAATTATATGCCTTTCCACCAACATAGGATGTCGCATTATATGCTTTTCCACCAAGATAAGATCCGGCGGCGCGCGTGTACTTTGTATTTCTAGCTGCCCACTCTCCCAATGTCTCTTTTGGGGGATCTTCCTCACCGTAAATCTTTTTTATCTCTTCAAACGTTTCTCGGTGCGGAGAAGCAAACATTCTTTGATATTTGGTTTCTTCGGAAATAGCATTTTTATATGTATCAAATAGATTATCTTTAATGCCACCAAAATCAATAGGATTATGGTTAATGTAGTTCTTAGCCAAAAGGTTTTCATCGTTAAGTTTTTCTTGAACTTTATTTCTGACTGCGAGAGATATACTTATAATATTTGCCCTTTTATTTCTGCTTTCTGGATTATCAAAGGCAGTGTAATCAGATCCATCAGGATTTTTTTTCTTTGCTTTCGCCTCCTCTTCCTTGTTTAATTTACTAAGTTTTCTACGTAACGCAGACCAAACAGCATCAACGTCAGTATAATCTATATCTTTAATTTCTAAACCCTTCAGAGCTTCTTTTAGGGCGATATCTTCAAACATCTTACCTGCTTTTCCTTCACGAAATTTAACTGTCATTTTGTGAGGATCAAGCTTAACTATTTCATCTCCATCGAGGCCTTCCACATACAATTCATCCGTTTGTAAAAATGAGGTCATTTGTCCGAAATCGATGTCCTCTTGGGGACTTCCAGAGGTTGAATTATATGCATTTGCATACTGTTCTTCTAAATATTCATTTGCCGAACTCAGGTCAGCATCGCTTAATATGCTCAATTTTTCATCCGTAACAGCCCTCATATAAAGAGCACTTAAACCCTTTTTAAAGTCGTCTTTGCCTGATATGCGATCCATTCTATCTGCTATCTTACGAAGTGATGCTCGGTGTTTTTCTGGGTTTTCCACAAAAAGAATTAATCTGGTTAGGTCATTTTGGCGCTTGTCATTTTGGCGCTTTGAGGCTATTTCTGCAGTTGGTGTCGCCGTAGCACCTTTTGTTCCATTATTATCTCTAATCACTTGAGTTTCTTGTGTGGTGTCGACAACTCCCCCAAAGGTTTTGCCACCATAAAATGAAACAGTGTTTTCGTGTCCATGATGCTTAAAATGATTTTGAATTTTTCTTAGATCTGTTTCATGAGTGCCGTTTATTCGAATTCCCTGTGGATGGAGTCCAAAGATAATTTGTCCTGGTTTATCACCCGCTTTTACTGAGAAAATTTTATCGCTAGAACCTTCTTTAAGCAGAAAGCTATTACCGCTCTCATCAAGTGGAATATAAGATAAATTCGTATCTTTTGTTAGCTTACAATCCGGATGAATATGGCTTTTAATCGTTTCACAATTATTTCCTAGATATCGCATAGCTCTATTGAGCACATTATCTTCGGCTGACTTTATGCTGCTGGGCGCCATGTTGCGTGATACGCCATAAAGAAAAGCAAACTTGTCATCAATTTCACCTGTTGGGGAGAATTTTATACTTTTATTCCCATCATCACCAACTAAATTGTCCAAAGTTTCATTAAGTTTATCAGGGTCATTAAGATGTTTTTTGATATTCTCATCAGATGTTATATCTCCACGCGTTTTAAAAGGAATAAGCTCGATGTTCTCATCATCATGTTTGCGGAATACGATGTGTTTATCATCAGCAAATTTAATGAGAATAATCTTCCGATCACGAGAAAGAAACTTATATGTGCAATTATTAGGATTAATAATCTTGAACTCTTCAATCATCTCGATTGTTTTTTTACTGTCTTGGTCCAGATTATCTTTATCTTGCTTCAAAATATATTTAAGCTTTTTAGCGCCTAGGTCATTTGAAGCGGAATCAAATAATTTTTTAACGACTTCTGGTAACCCCTTTTTTTCTCCTACAGTCGCTGCAGTAAGCTCTTCTAAATCACTATCATCATCACTGCTATCATCTAATTCTTTTTTAGGAATACCATGTAACCAAATATTTTCAATGATCCCTGAAACTTCCTTCCCCTCTTCCAAATCACCATGAATTTCAATTTTTTTGAAA
>JBCCNR010000038.1:0-10342 GCA_039025725.1 Pseudomonadota bacterium
TAAGCTCAGCAGCGAAATTCTCAATATCAGCACTATTTTCAATATCCGCAAGCCGGCGATATAATCCCATCCGAACCGATAAATCCGTGACGTAATTTTCAGGAATAATCGCGGAAACACCTATATTTATTTGCGGAGATTTATTGCCCTGACCAAGATCAACGGCCTCATCACTAGATTTAAGGTTGGCCAAAGCCTCTTCCAGCATTTGCTGATAAAGCTCAAAGCCAACTTCTTTAATATGACCAGACTGCTCTGATCCAAGAAGATTGCCAGCACCACGAATATCCATATCATGACTGGCCAGCGTAAAGCCACCGCCAAGGCTATCCAGAGAGGCCAGAACGCGCAAGCGTTTTTCGGCAGCATCACTCAGGATTTTCTTCGGTGGGACAGTCAAATAAGCATAAGCACGTAATTTTGAACGCCCAATTCGCCCGCGTATTTGATAAAGCTGCGCAAGACCAAACATATCTGAGCGCCATACAATCATCGTATTTGCCGTGGGAATATCAATACCGGATTCTATAATTGTCGTCGCAACAAGCACATCATATTTTTGATCGTAAAAATCATTCATCACCCCATCCAGTTCCGTTGGCGGCATTTGACCATGGCCAATGGTAAAGGAAATTTCTGGCACTTCATTTTTCAGAAATTCAGACACTTGATGCAAATCAGATAAACGTGGCACAACAAAAAAGGCCTGACCGCCACGATATTTTTCGCGCAACAGAGCCTCTCTCACCATATCTTTATCAAAAGGCGCAACATAAGTTTTAATCGCCAAACGATCAACAGGCGGCGTTGCAATCAACGACAAATCTCGCACGCCAGTCATAGAAAGCTGTAATGTCCTCGGGATAGGTGTCGCAGTCAGCGTCAAAACATGCAAATTAGATTTCAGCTCTTTCATTTTTTCTTTGTGATTCACTCCAAAATGCTGCTCTTCATCAATCACCACAAGGCCTAAATTCTGAAACTCAACCTTTTTTGATAAAAGCGCATGTGTGCCAATCACAATATCAACAGTGCCCTTTGCGAGACCTTCGCGCGTGGCCGCTGCCTCCTTTGTAGAAACCATACGCGATAATCTACCGATTTTAAAAGGCTGCCCCTCAAATCTTTGGAGAAAATTCCGATAATGCTGCCGCGCAAGCAATGTTGTCGGAACAATAATAGCCGTCTGCAAACCCGCTGAAGCCGCCAAAAATGCAGCCCGCATTGCAACCTCTGTCTTACCAAATCCAACATCTCCGCAGACCAAACGATCCATCGGCCGCCCCGACCCCATATCCGCAATGACAGCCTCAATCGCAGCCATCTGATCTTCAGTCTCCTCAAAAGGAAAACGCGCACGAAAATCATTATATAAATCTTCGATAGGATGAATAACCTCGCCAGAGCGTAAATTTCTCTCAGCAGCCACACGAATAAGCTTATTGGCAATATCTTTAATGCGCTCTTTTAATCTGGCTTTGCGATTCTGCCAGGCCGCACTGCCAAGCTTATCGACAACCGCAACACTCCCCTCAGATGCATATCGCGTAATAAGATCAATATTCTCAACCGGAATGTAAAGCTTATCGCCACCATGATACTCCAACATCACACAATCATGCAAAGCACCACTGACCTCAACGGCTTTCAGACCAATATATTTCCCAATTCCATTTTCAACATGCACAACAAAATCGCCAATATTTAACCCCTGAGCCTCAAGGATAAATTGATCTGCCTTCTTTGTTTTCCGCTTACGCGCCCCAACCTTCGCACCGAAAATATCATCCTCAGTCAGGCAAATCATATGCTCTGTCTCAAAGCCATATGATAGCTCACATAGACCAAAATACACCGTCTGACAGTCTAACTGTTCCGGTGTAAAATACTCTATAAGCTTGTAACTTTTCAGACCATGATCTTTTAAAGCCAATATCATCCGCTCTCTTGAGCCCTCAGAGCGACATAAAATCATAACAATTTTCGAAAGCTTTTGCGCATCACTGATGATCTTAACCGTCTCATCAAAAAGATTCTTCCCAGCCGCCTTCCGTACCACCGCAAAATTTGGCGGCATCCGCACCTGACTGTCTAAAACCTTATCGCTCTCCGGAAGCACATGTTGCGTGCTATGCCTGACCACCCTTTGCGCAAATATCTCCTCATATTTATCCTGCAAAAGATACATGTCTGCAGGCAATACCGCCGGAGCATGGCCCATACGATTTTGATAATATTCCTCTATGTCACCCCAAAACTCATCCAATGCCGGCGTGAAATAAGGATCACAATAAAGATAAGCCTCCGGCATCAAATGAAAAATATCAATCAAATCTCCGTCAAATAATGGAAGAAAAGCTTCCATACCCTGCACATATTGCCCTTCAGATATTTTTGTATAAAAAATATCATCCGACGGAACATATCCCCCACATAAAGCCCGATAATTCTGCCGAAAAAAATTAATGGTTTTCTCATTCAATAAAATTTCCGAAGCCGGAGACAAATGCAACTCATCGAGAGTTTTTTCTGATATCTGCGTTGCAGGATCAAAAGATTTTATTTTCTCAATAACATCGCCAAAAAAATCTAAACGTACAGGTTTTTCAAATCCTGATGGAAAAATATCAACAATACCTCCACGGACTGCATATTCTCCTGCTTCCCGAACTGTGGGCGTACGTAAATATCCATTCAAGCTGAGAAATTTAGATAATCTCTCAATCTGCACGCGCTTATTCGGCTTCGCAATAATAGAGTTTTTACGGATAATATCTGGCTTGCGAATCTTCTGAAAAGCCGCATGAACCGATGTAATCAGAATAAAAGGAATATTATTATCCTGATAATGCGCAACCATTTTAAGCGCATAAATCCGCTTTGCGATAATCTCAGGCGCCGGCCCACTGCGATCATAAGGTAAGCAATCCCACGGCGGAAAAATCACATAAGGTTTCTGAGGCGCAAAAAAATCCAGAATTTTCGCATATTTGTAAATATCACCATGCGAAGATGCTATGATAAGTGCACTTTTTTTAAGCTGCTCTATCTGTCTTGAGAGAAGATAACATAATGCTCCCTCTGAGCAGCCAGATAAGCGCAGCTCGGTGCTGGCAGGATCGAATATCCTATCTAATATTTCAGTTTTAAACATGAAAAAACATTAGAAGATTATCTTATAAGAAATTTTTTCCGACATCTTACCTAGTAATGATAGCATGTGAATTATTCCCTTACGAAATAGGTACAGATTTTGCCAAAATCATCACTGGCTTAGATGTCTCAATTTTTTAAGCCTTCCAAAAACATCAAATAAAAATATTGGTTTTCTATATTTAACATCTGAAGCATGATAAGGTCTAACATCAAGATAATGCGAAGAGAGCCCCAGATAATCTCGCATATGCGGAACTGAAACAAAAATATAAGTTTTGATCATAAGCCTAACATCTCAAAAACTATTTATTATTTATAAAATCTCACCTCTGAGGATATCCACAACATTATCAACAGATATTTCTCGTTTTTCATTGGTGGCTCTGATTTTAACTTCGGCCATATTTTGCTCAGCGCCCTTAGGACCAACAATCAACTGATAAGGCAATCCCGTCAGATCAATATCAGCAAATTTCGCCCCTGCCCTATCATCTGTATCATGATATAAAACTGTCAGACCAGCATTTATACAGGCTTGATAAAGTTTCTCACAGGCAGCATCAGTGGCCTCATTGCCCTGACGCAAATTGATCAGCCCAATATGAAAAGGTGCAATATCTTTATGCCAAATAATTCCTTTCTCATCATGACTGGCCTCAATCAATGCCCCAACCATGCGCGAAACACCAATACCATAACACCCCATATGCACAGGAACTTCCTGACTGTCCGGAGCAATCACTATAGCATCCATCGCGCTGGAATATTTTGTCCCTAAATAAAAAATATGCCCAATCTCAATACCACGCCCAATCACGCGATTTTCCTCAGAAACCCTAGAGAAAAATTCATCCTCATCATATTGTTCATCGGCCGTCGCATAATATTTTGTGACTTCTTTATAAACACTCTCAATATGATCAAATTCCGGATTTTCATCATAAAGAGATTTAATATTGTAAAATGCACGATCAAAATAAACCGCGCTCTCGCCAGTAGGCGCAAGAACATGAAATTCATGACTAAGGTCGCCACCAATAGGTCCGGTTTCCGCACGCATTGGGATGGCTGTCAAACCCAAACGCGCAAAGATACGCAAATATGTCACCATCATTTTCTGGTAACTATAGCGCGCTTTCTCTTCATCAATGTCAAAACTATAAGCATCTTTCATGAGAAATTCACGCCCACGCATCACGCCGAAACGCGGCCTGATCTCGTCACGAAACTTCCACTGCATATGATATAAAATATGCGGCAGCTTTTTATAGCTACGCACTGTTCCCCTGAAAATATCCGTAATCATTTCCTCATTGGTTGGCCCATAAAGCATGTCACGATTATGACGATCTTTCATACGCAGCATTTCGGGGCCATATGCATCATATCTGCCGCTTTCACGCCATAAATCCGCAGGCTGTATCGTCGGCATGAGAATTTCAACGGCGCCAGATTTTTCAAGCTCAGAGCGAATGATATTTTCGATATTTTTAAGAACCTTCAAACCCAAAGGAAGCCAGCTATAAATCCCTGATGCCATCTGCCGAATCAAGCCTGCGCGCAGCATCAGACGATGAGACGCAATCTGAGCATCAGAAGGATTATCTTTTAATGTTGGCAAAAAATAATCAGAAACACGCATTTAAAATGAAGTCCGGACCGAATTAGAAATATTTTATAACAGGTTTATTTTCAAAGTAAAATCATATCAGCCTGACACCTGCTTTCAAGCAAGAGCGCGCAATACGAATATAAATCTCTGGTGCAACGGAACGCGGCAAATAGAGAAAATGCACATCATCACTTTTGCGATGTAAAATAATTTTATGATCATCAATCGTGAGATAAGTGGTAAAATTAAGTGTCGTATCCAAAAGCGCCGGCGAATCAATTAACTCAGATAAAATCGCATAGAAATGAAATCCATCAATTCTTAAAACAGCATATGCGGCTGACTCTTCGTAAATTCCTGCATAATCTCGTAAGGCATGCTCAAGACGTCTGGAGAGAACCTGTCTCGCCTCCCCCTCAGTTGTTACAATATAACCCTGCCCAGAAGGTGAAAGTATAGTTCTTGTCCCCGCGATGTAGGCACTATTAGATGCTGGCGCAATCAAGCCCAATGCAGTTTTTAAACACTCTATAACCTCTTGGTGGCACACGCCAAAAGGTATAATTTCTACAACAGATAAGTCTCTGATAGCTCTTATTGTATAAGCAGGCAACGCATCTTTTTTAGGGACATAAAGCCCCGGTGTGAAAACATCATCTAAAGGATGATATTGTAAAATATCATTCATTTTTTATCCTTTTGCTCCCTCTACACCCTCAATTTCCGGTTCTCTGGAGAGGAGATAATCCGGTGACATAAGCTTCGCCTTACATATATTCTTATTTTGATAAGATATAGAGAGCATCTTATCGCTCAACTGATCATTTGCAACATTAAACACCGATAGGGCCATATATCTTTTATGAATAGGGCTATAGAAATTTTTAAGAACAAGACCTGTTGCCTTTTTTTGATCCTCAGTCTCGAAAATATGCGCACCTTCCTGAAGAACATCCTGCTGATGAACCGAGGCGATAATCCCTTTATATGGAAATTCTTTGGCGTAACGATTTACAACAGCCCTGTCAAATTCAATATTCAGCGCCTCAATAAGAGGGGATTCAAAGAGCATTTTTTGCTCGATTTTATTGTCAGGAAAAAAGCAAGGAAGAAGCGCGCACAATGTATCCGACGGCACGAAACATAATATCTCACCCATTTGAAAGGAGTGGCGTCGCAATGCAACAATGTCGATATTTGCAAGCCATTGCATATAAACATCATAATCATGCAAATTTGAATGCGCTTGGGTGTCAATATCAGAAAAATTTACATTCAAAAATGCACATGCCTTATCTGCATGAGTCCCCAAAATATGCACAAGATCATATTGTTCAAACTGGTTTTTAAAAACAAATTTCTTATCCGAATTTGCGCCGAAAAGAATATCTAAATAGCGCTCAAAACACCCTCTCTCAATGTCATATGAGAACACATAATAAGTATTCTTCCGAAGATGTAAAATATCTACAGACCCATAAATATCATTCTCTTCATCAGAAATACAACATTGACGCCCTTTTAATAAAGGCAGATCCGCAAGAGAGACCTTAAAGGCCTCTTCAAGCTGTATCACCGCATCTGGACCAGAAAATTGATAAGGACCAGCAAGATAAGCATGATGCCTTACACCGTAATTCTCTTTTATGGTCTCATAAAGTGATTGCTTAAGGTCAGTATCAGCCTCAATGTCATTTGTTCGCGCTATTATGTCACGCTGATCTGTCAGAAGTGGAATATTATGCTGCTTATAAAGCATGTGACTAGAAGGATAAGTATGCGCCAATATCGGTGCGCTCTTACAAAAATCATCACATTTTTTTTGCAAACTTTCTTGATAAAGCGCAGCAAAATAAGAGGCAAATAGCTCACATTGCTTCAAAGCCGTATATTCATATTCTTCCGCGAGCACACAAATAATATGATAAAGACTGACCTGATCTTTTGAGAGAAGATGTGTGTCAATATAGGGCGCGAAATGCGATAAAGCTTCACCCTCTTTCAGGAAAAGCTCTTTAAAATCAGACAGCTTAATATCAGTCGGAAAAAAGATTTTATCTTTATTAAAATGTTTCTGCCCTTTTTGAAATGTTACGTAAGACAGAGGCATATCATCATCAAGCTGCGCGGATAATGTATCTGGGAAACTTATATTATATCCCATATCTTCAAGAATAGATTTTACAGTTTCATATGTTCCGCACATCATATCTTTATATGTGTCCGGCCGCGCAGCAAAGCCGATCAGTCGAAGATTATCTCCCAGGGCCTTCTGATCTATAGAAATAAACGCAGATTTATCTCCCTCTTCATTCTCAGAAAATTCTGCCTTGAGAGCGCCTTCACAGGCCGCAAAAAGCTCAATATCAATATCAAAGCCCGAAGATGTAATAACAACACAAGATTCAATCGTTCTGAGAATATTATTTTGTAAAAATGTGACGGTCTCCGGGCGCTCCTTGCCGTGCACCGCCTGAATATGTGCAGAGTGAAAAATCTGAAAACCGCGCTCTTTATAGGTCTGAGCAGCAGCACTCAAATCAGGGCGCACATCTATAATTGCACCAATCTGTGCCGGAGTAAGATCAAATGCGTCAATAAGGCGATAAAGAGTGTCATTATTCGTATATAACACCATATTTTTTGAATATGAGATGCCATACACTTTATTTAGCATTGCAAAATATTGCCCGGTAAAAACACCCCCCAAATCAGAGCCGCTAAACAGAAAACCATATTCTTTCAATTCATTGTCAATAAAGGTCTTCTTCGCTTTAATATGCAAAATTTCACTATGAAAATGCTCAGAGCTTTCCAAATCATATTTTTCTGGTGCTTTTAAAACTGTGACATCCTTATCTTTCGAAAATGGCAAAGTTCTGCATCCGGTCATTATTGTAACGAGAGGATGGTCAGAAATCGTATCATAAATAGCGCGCGCCATGCGATCATAAGAGATATCACCTGTTTTCTCAGGCTCTAAAGTCAGTTTTTTATCTGTTATTAAAACCCGCAAACCTGACATAACAGAGATAAGCGCAGCATATAACCCAGCAACAGTTCCACCAGAAATATGAATATCTGTATGCACATATTTTGCTTCGAAACTTTTGGGAACCAGTGACTTTTGCGCAAAAGCATCACTTTGCACTGACTGCAACCCAAGATTAAAAGCTGTCAAAGACACCCTATCATAATATGATAGTTTTTCAGCAACATATCCTTTCTGCGCAAAAAAACGCTTCAGGGAGAGGCTCTTAAAATTCTCAAATAAAGAAGGCTTGTGCACATAGGACACAACCATATTTTCGCAGAGCATAACATCATCAGCGGCAAAGATCATAGCATCTGAGCCCTCATGCCGAACAGAGATATATCCGCGATGAAGTAAAGCAGAATTCGCACCAATATGTCGCGCATGAGTGCGCGTCACATATGTCCCTGTAATGCCATTCGCCAATAAGGCAGATTGCACTGTATCCCCACAGGTACCATAATATGGCTTATTGTTAAAATAGAAACGCAAGCGTTTTGCCTGCTTTTGCCGCTCCCCCGACGAAAGCCGATTTTGTGTTTGCTTCATAATTATTTTTCCAGATCACTTCCAGAAAGTTTTAAAATATCCTGTATAATGAGCAAGCAATCCCCCCACGTCAATAGAAACCTGCCCATATCAGGCTGCTTTCAAAAACTATTTTTTGGAAATTTTGAAATTATTTTATTGTTTGATCGTGGTTTAAGCCATATGATAAATACACTTTAGTTTAGAATAGCATTCTTTGTAATTTTCCATGATGACTGTCACCTCTGAACAGCATCAGCTAAAGTTAAAATTGATATCATAATAAGGAGTGTTTATGACAGGGACATCATCTCAAAAAGCGGCTCTCGCGGCTGTTGCAGCTGTTGGAAAAAAGACGACGGGTACCAAAGCTACGAAGCCTCAGGCAACCGCAAGCACAGCTACGCAGACAGCTGAGACTACGGCCAAAACTGCGACGGCCAGCAACACTGCACAAAGTGCAACAAAACCAGTGGCCACTAAGGCGACAAGCAACGCGAATGCAGCATCCGACACAAATAAAATTGTTTCAGACATTATTCAGACAGCTGAGCAAGCTGCGCAAAAAGCACAGGAAAATTTGACAAATATCCAAAAAGAAGCGCAAGCTACCATGAACAATATGGTATCACAATTCACAAATATAGCTGAGCTTGAAGCTTTTCAAGATGGATCAAGTGCAGTGAATTTTATGCTCAATTCACTTGAGAATGTCCATAATCGTACTGTTGAAATTGCTGAAAATTTACAAGATGCCCAACATTCTACGCAGGCAAATATCATGCTGATGCGGGAAAGTGCACGTGATACTCTTAAAGATGTTTCTGATGCCTATTTCGAAGCCGCTCAAAAATCGATTTCTTCGCAATCTCCGGCAGATGTTATTTCAAACCAACTTGAATGTGCTTCAAAAATTCGCTCTGCATATTCTGATATGTTCAGCATCATAAGCAAAGCGTCATATAGCGTATTACGCGAATCTATGGCTCTGTTTTCACCATATCACGTCTCCTCAGGTGAGCAACTCTCTACTCCGTGTTTTGATGATGATGCACAACCAGCGAAAAAGGCTGTAGTCGCCAAAAGCAAAGCCAATGTATAAACCAGTGCATAAAGAAGACTTTAAAGAGTTATAGGCAAAATGACTTCTATAGCACATGCTGGTTGCGTTTTCACAAAGCTTACGCTGCCATTATAGTGCTGTACAATCTCTTTAACGTATGCGAGGCCCGCACCCAGATTATTCTGATCTTGTGGGCCTCGCATTTCTTTACGGAATAAGTCAAAAAATTGGGAAGCCGGCTCTTTATTGATACCGCGCCCATTATCTGTGATGGTTAAGATAACAAAGTTTTTATCCTCTATAGTCTCTATTTCAATTTCGGGCTGTATCTCCTTGGGCGTAAATTTCATTGCATTATCTATGAGGCATAAAAGCATCAGTTCCAGATTATCTTTATCCATTTCTATGCAGGCCGAAACAGCATTAAAATCAATTTTAGCATCCCTATCACATATTTGTGGCGATAATTTTTCACAGACTGATTCGATAGCTTGCTTCAAACATATCGTCCCAGATGGCTTTTCTTGCAATGGAATATGAGATAATTTAGTGATCGCACTCAACATAGCCTCAGATTTACGCACAGCCAGAATCATATGCTCAAAATAAAGCTGATCTTCAGGAGCAATCTTATCCGCAATTTTTGTCGATAAAATCTCAGCAAAGCCTTTAATATGATTAAAAGATGCGCTCAAATCATGTGTAATAACATACAAATTATTATCGTAAATATTGTTGCTCTCTATTCTTCAACACATCTTTATTCATTTAATGCCCCTAGAAAAACTTGACAAAATAGCGTGAAAGTTGCAATTTAAATTAGAATTGAAGACCGCCTATCCTATTACGTAAACTCATTTTTGAGGTCTCCATATGGCGAGAGAAATTAGAATACTTCACATTGATGATTGTTACTCAGATGCGTTGCTTTTGGAAAGTAATTTTTCAA
>JBCCNR010000039.1:0-10109 GCA_039025725.1 Pseudomonadota bacterium
AACCCGACCGGCCGGACTATCTCGACGCCATGATCCCGACCTACGCCGCAGCGCTCGACATTAAATTCAGGACATGTTGGAACAGGTTTCATGTATGATAGTGGGTCTACACCTATCTGTTGTACCCCTGAATGGATGGCTGCCTATGGAATAGGGATCGATTCAACTCTTGGTGATGGCGTTACCAATGGACTGCTTCGCGAAGATATGGCTGAGCAACAATTTCTTGCGATGTATCAGGAAAAATATGACATGCAAGCTGTCGAAGAGCTCAATGAATTAAATGCTGACCTAAAAGACTTCGTTTTGAATAGCAGTGGCGACCTCAATATGAATGAGCTCTTTAAAGAAGTAAAATATTTACAAGATAATCGCTCGGGTAATGATAGTAAGGCGAGTGAGAATGCCAAAAGGCTCTATGAGATCATTAGAGAGATTGAACAGGTTCTTGATAATACAGATGAACAGACAAGGGGATTGTTAGAACAATTTTATGGTGATGGTGCTATCCGTCAGGCACGTAACAAGAATTCGGATGATGTAAGCGGTTTAGCTAATGTTATGGCGCGGACTGTATTATCCAGTTATGATGTTCCGGATAATCCAGATGAAATTAAAAATAATGATGGTGACTCTAACAATCGAAATGCTATCATAACTGATGCAGACCGCGAACAAATCGGAACTCAGCCAGCAGTTTCATTAGGTGAAATCGTACAATGGTCAATGGAAGTTGGTGCATTTATGGCCATCTACAATGACGGAAAAGAATCTGGCGAAACGCACGCATCTTTTACACATCGTATTTTCACAGCCTTTTCTGAAGGTGACCAGGATGAAATCGATAGAATTTCTGCTAGGACAGGCCTATCTGCAGAACAGCTACAGGTTATCGTATCATCAATGATGAATAACCATTCCAATCTTATGGCAACGGCTGGAACATTTGGAAATAGTGTGAAGAATGGGGCTCACCAATATCTGAATAATATTAAGGGTGGCGATCAAGCTTTTCAATTTTTACATATTGGAAATGTCGGTTATGGATATGCTGATTCTGTAAACGCTAAGGGTGGGTTTGATGAAGGGCGCAATAACAGTCCAAAGAATCTTACGAAAAGGGCTCAAAAAGTCAGGGATAATGACAATTTTGTAGCGATCTTCACAGCAGGAGATAATGGTAATGCGACCAATGCTGGATTTGAAAGAACAGTTGGTACAGCAGATGATATTGCTGCAAATAATGCATTTGGTTCGGCAACCGACGTAACAGAATCTTCTGTTGTTGATGATTTTACCTTTACAGATGATATTAAAAGTGAGCTTCTCGAGGTTGCAATCGCTGCCGGTGCTGGAACTGGCGGCAATGTTGGTATGAGTTTTATGTCTTCTTGGATCAACCTTGAGGGTGGGAAATATATCCTAGATATTAACGACTCTCAGGATTTTGAGAATGTTGGCTATGATGTTGTTGTTATGTCTCTCATTGACCCAGAAACCGGTTTGACTGTTGGCAGTATGACGGCCACTGAAGATGAAGAAGGCAATCTTGTTGAGTTTGCGGATAATGATGGTGATGGCCGCGTTGATGCCGTCTATGAAGATACGAATGCTGACGCTGGTCAATTTAAAGGTCTTTCCTCTGTTGATTGGGAAGCAAATGGTGATATCAATGGATCTTACAACCCAGAGACTGGTGTTTTTGAGGCATTTGGAACACCAGGTGTTGATTATCTTCAAGAAAATGAGGATGAAAATGGGTATTTAACTCATGCCAAGGCAAATGAGTTTTCTCAGACAATTCAGTTAGAATATTATACTGATGAAAATGGAAATATGCAGGATCTTGGTTTTGCCTATGAAAGTGGAGAAGCTGACGAGGCCAGTGAAGCGGATGAAGCCAGCGAGGCAGATGAAGCTACAGAATATTCAGCAATGGATGCATTAGCACAAATTCTTCAGCGCACTATGAGTGTCGGTGGATATAATAGTCCCTCTTCAATCTTTACTGGTGGTATGGGAAGAGGGGATTTCAACTCTATGAGTAACCTTATAAATCAGACTTTTGGATCAAATATTTCAACTCAACAAAATATTTCATCTATTGATAGCTTGGTCGAAGATATTGTCTCAAGGGTTGTGAGCTCACTTGTCACGAATTTATTCGGTTTCAGGTTATAAACAACAAGGGCTGACCCTAAGCTTTTGCAAAAGCTATATCCTGCGCTTTTGACTTCATAAGAAGCTCCATAGTTTTTCTGATTGGCTTTAGAGATGGCTGAGTAGGGCTTGACCCTCTCTTTTGCACGCATTGTGCTGCAACAAGGGAGGCTATCTCTCCGGCTTGATCGTCATCTAACCCTCTAGATAGCGCAGACAGATAGCCACCGGCAAAACTATCACCTGCACCTGTTGTATCTTTCGGGTTGTCAATATTCTCGGCAGGAATACGCGTTATCTTTCCTTTATTTACGATAGTGGCGCCATTCTTGTCACTTGTAAAAACAAAATGTCTGCCATTTTTAATCGCTTCATGGATGATACGCTCTTTAATAACATCTCTATCGACGAGAATGCCATTATCATCATCTTTTAACCTGAAAAGGGACTGCATTTCATTTTGAGATCCTATGAACATATCGATCAAATTTTCTTTCATCAAGCTCTCTAATATTGGGACAACAATATCGCTTTTATTACCTTGTTGCATATTTTGAAGGTGTATTATTGTTTTTGCGCCATTTGCTTTCGCATCAACAAGGGCTTTACGCACTTTATGTGCGTTCTTATCTCTGTGGAATAGAAATGATGCTTTTGTTATAAAAAACTTCGAATCTTTCGTTGCATTATTGGGTAAATCGACAATTTCGCGCGTGGTTCCAGTCATTGCGCCACTCGCAGCCTCACCATTTGGCATAACCATAAATTGGATAAATCTTGTCGCTTTATTGGGAAGCTCAGTGAGTTTTGCGTCAATACCAACATTATGTGCATGTTGTTTGAAAACTTCTCCCCATGGATCTTTTCCAACGACGCCATAAAGCACAGTCGGAGTACCCAACATTGAAGCAATTGCTAAAATATTTGGAATATTTCCACCTGCATCAAAATTCGGTTCTTGCATTTCACGGTGAATACGTCTTGCAAGATTATAATCAATATCGCTTTCACGCTCAGTGGAAAGGCCAATTCGTGCAACTTTTTCAAATGTTCCCTGACCACTCATATATAATGCAGGATCTCCCTGGCCGACAATTTTCTCAATTTGAATCTTGGGTTTCAATGACTGAGAGTTACGTTCTACCTGATAAGGGGCTTGCTTTAAAGGTTGGGGCTGTAAGACTATATTATTCATCTAAAACACCTTTTGTTGAATATGTTCGAGCTTGAGCTTAACAAGACCATCTAGATTTTTTCTTGCATCTTTGAGTGCTGCTTCGGTCGGGCGAAACCCTGTTTTCTGAACAACATCCTTGGAGATAGATAAACCAATTGATGCTGCTTCCTCTTCTGATAAGCCCTTAGAGAGTCCAGTTAAAAAACCACCGATAAAACCATCTGTTGTGCCAGCAACATCTACTGCTTTCTTCACTTTATGGGCTGGTATTTTGGTGACCTTGCCGGCTTTAACTATAACAATACCTTCTCGGCCACGATTATAGACGACATACCCCCCCATTTGCTGGGCTGCATGGATAATTAATTCTGATACCTCCTCATTTGATCGATATTTCTCATTGTCGTAATATTTAATATCAAAAAACTTTGCTATATCATCTTGTGTTCCGATGAGCATGTCGATTTTATTTTTTGTGACAGCATCTCTTATTTCATCCATAAAAATAGATGTGTTCAGGCCATTTTGCATATTCAAGATATTTGTAACACCCAGATTATGGGCATGATCCAAAAGAGTATTGATCTTTTTGATATTATCTTTTCCGTCAAAGGAGTTTCCTTTAATCACAAGAAATCTACTTTTTTCCAGAGTTTCTCTGTCGGGGATTATAATCTTATTTGCTACACCTTTAAGGCTTCCTATTGCTGATTTTCCATCCGGTAGAAGAATAATTTGTCCAAGGCCTGTATGGCCTTCATGGCTGATATCATAATGTCCTTTAATGCCATCTTTTTCAAATTGCTTCATTACTTCTTCGGCCCATGGGTCACTGCCGACTGTTGCATATAGGGAGGTCGGTGTGCCAAGCTGTGATGCGGCATAGAGAATATTTGGAATAGAACCACGCGGTAAAAAATATGGTTTTTTCATTTTACGATGAATATGGCGTGCTCTATCATAGTCAATTTCTGTATCGAATTTAGTGCTTAATCCAAATTCAGTAGGACTATCAACATGACCTACCATATTCAGAAAAGCATCACCAACACCGGTAATATGGTTTCTAAAAAAAATATGAGGTTTAAGAAAATCCGGCTTTTGATTTTCGTGTTTTTGGGTCTCTTCAATTTTACGATGTAAAATAGACGATTGTGTAGAGGCAGAAATAGGCACAAGATACAAATTACAATATTATTACATATGCATTATTCTATAACATAAAACATAGAATATGAAAAATATTTTTTACAAAAAATTAATTATAAAATTTAATTGACATTTTAGTGTATATTTTGTAAATTAGGTTATCTCTTGATATGTAATTTATTAGGATTGTGTGTAAATCATCATATTGATGAGTATTATTTAGTTATTATTTGATAGGTAATTCAAGTCGTGCCAAATATATTTCTGCAAGATGTCATTAAGAATGCTGTCGGTAAGGGTCTTTTAGAAAGAGGCCTTGGTCGGTCTTTTGTGCCTTGGTCGCGGAGAATGGGACCAAAGATTTTTGACAAGCCAGTGCGTTTCTTCAATTGTCTCTCTGGTCAAGCCGAAACGACTTCGCAAGCACATATATTTACAGACTGTAAAACAGCTCTTAAAAATCCACGTAACCTTATATATATTCTTCCTTTATTAGGCCTTACTGGCCTTTTAACGTCGCGCTATCTGGGCAGTAAAAAAAAAACACTGGAATGGGGCATGATCTTATGAACAATCATGTTGATAATATTGCTTATGCAAATGAATCAAAGAAAACTCTTTTTGATAGCCCATTAGTGTCTGCATCTCTGGCAGGGACAGCAATGGCTGGCATTTTATATTCTGATCAACTTTTATCTAAAAGGCTGTTCTGAGGCTATTTATGGTTGTTAACTTTTTAAGCAGATTATGTTTCAAGCCAGACGGGGCTCTCAGAGATTTTCAGCTTTTGAATATGTCGATACCAGCATTTTGTGTTGCGCAGGTTGGTATTGGAACAGGCAGAAGTATCGGTGGTGAAATCGCACATAAGCAATTGCTTCCACAGATTTACAAGGGGGCGAGCTATTTTTCAGATAAAAATGGCAATGCGAAGCCTTTCTATAAAGGTGTGCAGGATTTAACCCTTGGTATTATGGGTGGAATTACAAAAAAGCCGGGCTATTATACGGCCGGTGCAGGTGCATTATATGGCATGGGTAAGCTGATATTGGATGCTGAAAAAATTCTTTCAAAGACGACGCCTTTCAACGCCAATAATTTATCCTCAGTGCAATTTGCGAAAAGTCTCGTGAATGATCCTGTTTATTATGCCGCTGCCTTGACGGCTATTCGAGGGGGGACTCATGTAGCTTCCAAGCTTGCCCCTATCTTCAACCCAGAGCCAAAGCCACCTGCTTCTCTGCTTGGGAAAATTGGACATAATGCAAAGGCTCTCAAGAATTTTCTATTTAAGCACCCTTTGGCAACCATTGCCGGGACCGCTGCTGTGACTTATGCGGGGCACCATTATTTGAAAAACCGCCATGAGAAAAAAGAGAATGATATCCCTGCTATATAATACCAAAAGTCCTAATAATTTTTGATTAGGTGCTTTTGATAGAGTGCCCGACTGGGCGCCGCGCATCGTTGCGCGCCCCCTCGGAGCCGTTAGCGTAAGCTAACTGGCGTGAGAGAAAAAATTACTTTAAATTGCTTGATATAACAATTATGATAAATTCAACACTGAAAATTAATTAAGGCAATTGGTATTAGACTTATATATTATTCTTTAAAATACGGCTTTTTTGTTTGTTCCAATCGCGTTGTTTTTCTGTTTCACGTTTATCGTGATTTTGCTTTCCTTTACAGATACCTAAAGTGACTTTTACATATCCCTTATGATTAAAATAGATTTTTAAAGGGACTAAGGCAAGGCCACTACGTTGCACAAAGCCTTGACATTTATTGATTTCCTTGCGCGTTGCCAGTAATTTGCGCATGCGTTTTGGTTCATGGTTGAAGCGATTGCCCTTTGAATATTCCAATATATGTGAGTTGATCAGCCATAATTCTCCATTTTCGACATTGGCGTAAGATTCAGCAATATTGCCTTTCCCTTCACGTAAAGACTTGACCTCAGTGCCTTTTAAAACAATTCCGACTTCGATGACATCTTCAACAAAATAATTGAAGCGTGCTTTGCGGTTTTCGGCAATAATTTTATAGCACGCGCTAGCTTTTTCCTTGGAAGATTTTGGAGGGCCAGACATTATGCAATTCCGGCATGTTGCAAAGCTGAAATAATTTTCTGTTCTGTTTCAGGCTGAACAGGAATAAGTGGTAATCTAAGATTATTCTCACATATGCCAATATGGCTTAAGGCATATTTCACCGGTGCAGGGCTGGTCTCAGAGAAAAGCGCGCTATGAAGTGGAAATAATTTATCCTGAAGAGCCAATGCAGCGGTAAAATCTCCCTTATGCAGAGCATTTTGAAATGCTGCGCACAGCTCTGGCGCAATATTGGCTGTCACTGAGATGCAGCCCTGGCATCCATGCGCGGCTGCCCCTAATGCGCATCCATCTTCGCCTGATAGAAGGATAAAATCATTTCCGCATAAATGACGATGTGCTGAAAAACGCTCTAATTCACCAGTTGCATCTTTAATGCCAATGATCCGTTCCAATTTGGAAAGCTTTGCAACGGTTTCAGGCTTTAAATCGCTGACCGTTCGCCCGGGCACATTATAAAGTAAAATCGGAATGTTCGTTGCATCATGCACTGCTTTATAATGCGCATAAAGTGCATTTTGGTCTGGTTTATTATAATAAGGGGCCACGATCAAAGCCACATCTGCACCAATTTTGGTTGCACGTTGTGTGATGTCAATGGCTTCAAGTGTGCTATTCGCTCCGGTGCCTGCGATTACAGGAACCCTCCCGCCGACAGCTTCAACCGCCAGCGCAATCACATGATCATGCTCGTCAAAATCTAAGGTCGGACTTTCACCCGTTGTGCCAACAGGAACGATCCCATGCGTGCCCGCTGCGATTTGCCGTTCAATCAGCTTGCGAAAAGCATCCTCATCGATTTTATTGTCACGAAAGGGGGTCACTATGGCAACGATTGACCCAAATATTTTCTCTTTTATGCTATGCGGCATCTTTGTGTACTCCATTATAATACAAGATATATAGAGGAATTTCCAACAAAGGAAAAGCAGCTTTCAAAAATATTTCTGGTAAGTTTTGATCGGCTCATATAGTCTCGTAAGAAAAGAATTGGGAAAGAAAATATGAACTTGTTATATAAAATATTTGTTTTTAAGCTTCTTCTGTTTTTCTCTTTAGCTACAGGCCATGTACATGCGCTTTTGCCGCAGAAAGATATGAATTTGCTTGTGGCACAAAAGGTTGATCTTTCACAGCCTAACGCGACTCTTAGAAATAAGCTAACATCTGAAAGTGCGAAAACTTATTTAAAATGGGCCTATCTGACGGACCCCAAGTCAAAGCCTTCACTGACTGAACTTAGGCATTTCGTAGATAATCATTCAGACTGGCCAAGAATTTCATTCATCAAGCAAAGACTTGAAAGAGACCTTGTGACTGACGCTGCTGCCAATAGTGTTATGGATTATTTGCGTGAGAATGAGCCTGTCACGATTGAAGGTAAAATAAGATATGTCTCTTATCTTTTGAATAATACAGATGCAAATAAGGCGCAATCTTACGCTAAAATGATTTGGCAAAATGAGATGATGTCTATCGGACAACAAAAGAGCTTCATTGCGTCATATGGTACGATGCTGAATGAAAATGATTATTATAACCGTATGCAGATGTTGCTTGGGCGGCATTATATCAAAAATACGGATGCGTTTGCGTCGCAATTATCACAGGCTGCTCGCGGTGAGCTCAAGTTGCGGACTAAGCTTATTCGTCTAAAACGCGGTGCTGATAAAGACTTTTACAATGCTTCACAACGCCTGAAGAATAATATCAATGTTCAGCGAGACCTTGTGCATTTTTATCGCAAAACAGATCAGGATATGAAAGCGATAAATACCATTATTTCTGCGCCTAAACCTGTCACGGAGAGTCAGGCTGTTTTATGGTATAGTCATCGTAATGTGATGTCACGAGTGGCTTTCAAGCAAAAAAGACCTGATCTGGCCTATAAAGTGCTTGATGGGCATGGTCTAAAGCAAGGTGGAAAATTCGTTGATGCTGAGTGGTATCAGGGATGGTTATCCCTTAGACATCTCAATAAACCTCAACAGGCGCAGAAGCATTTTCAAAATGCTCGGAGTAAATCTTCAATGCCGATTTCCGTGGCGCGTGGAGAATATTGGCTTGGCCGAGCGAAAGAACAAGCTGGAGATAATCAGACTGCGAAGCAATATTATCAAAATGCTGCAAAATATTTCTATACTTATTATGGCCAGCTTGGACTCGTGGCCTTGAATGTGAATAAAATTGATCTCCCTGATGAGCCCATGATCACGCAAAAAACCAGATCTGATTATAGAAACTTACCTTTTGTGCAAGCCGCCTATGCTGCAATGGCACTTGATCAAAGGGCCGATGCAAAATCATTATTGTTACATTTAACAAGAAACCTTCAGGAAAATAAGGATTTTCTACCGCTGCTTACGGAAACAGCGCAATCTCTCAACCTCGCAGAGGTCGGGGTTAAAGTCGCCAAAGCCGCAACCACGCAAGGGTTGTTTTTGCGGAGTGCAGGTTATCCTTTAACGCAATATTTCATCAATAAGGGGAGCTCTGCAAAAAGGCCGCTCTTTATGTCTTTGACGCGTCAGGAAAGTGAATATGACCAGTTTGCAAAATCTTTTGCGGGAGCGAGAGGCCTTATGCAGCTTATGCCAGCAACGGCAAAATCAGTATCACGCAAAATCGGAGAGCGTTATACATTGCGGCGCCTAACATATGATCCGGGCTATAATGTTGCGCTTGGAGTGACTTATATAGAAGGACTTTTAAACCGTTTTAATGGGTCTTATGTGAAGTCTCTTGCTGGTTATAATGCCGGGCCATCACGTATTCCACAATGGATTGAAACATATGGCGCTCCGCGGCAAGATTTATATGCTTTAATAGATTGGGTTGAAACCATCCCTTTTGGTGAAACCAGAAATTATGTACAGCGCATCATTGAGGCTCTGCAAGTTTATCGGGCACAGCAAGATAATTCAAACATTATGCTTGTTAATATAGAGAATGATTTACTAAGAGGGCTATAAACCAGTTGAGCGTAATTATTGAAACTAAGATTTTCAAGTTAAAGCATTTTTATACCCTGTAGCCTTCCTGAGCATATAGAAGAGTGCGAAGAGTAAGAAAACGCTATTTCCATCAAAGCCTAGACTTAACTTTTCCAACTATTTTTTCAGCTGTGATACCAAATGCCTTATAAAGATCTTTATAGGGAGCAGAAGCTCCGAAGCCTTCCATGCCAACAAAGGCATCTGAATCAGAGATAAAACCTTCCCATCCTTGTTTGAGTGCAGCCTCACAGGCAATTCTTATATCACCTTTTAGAATATCTTTTTGATAGTTTACATCCTGCTTATAAAAATGCTCCATTGATGGGACTGAAACAACACGCGCGCCTATCTTATCATTTTCTAAAATTTCTGCAGCATCAAGAATGATCTCAACCTCTGACCCGCTGGCATAAAGCGTAACCTTATGGTCGGACTCTGCTTCTTTGAGGATATAGGCCCCTTTCGCAGATAAATTTTCGGAATTATGCTGTATGCGGACAGTACGCAGCCCTTGAC
>JBCCNR010000040.1:0-9879 GCA_039025725.1 Pseudomonadota bacterium
GAGAATATCATAAAACAAAAAATAGAAAATATAAATAAAACAATATTTGAATATATTGAAAAATTACGAAGAGAAAATGAAACATATGCAGAAAGCTTTTCAAGATGTGTTTCAGAGAGTTTTACATCTCTGGGGAACTGCTTTAGTGCGTGTTTTGGCGGGTGTTTTGGTTATGATGAAAATTCCGCAAGAGAGTAGGAATGAGGAGTGTCCAGTTTAACAGCTATACAAAATTTGGAAAAAGCTGCATCAGACTATGCTCAAAGACTATGTAGATATAGAGTAATAAGAAAACTTACTCGTCATCGCCAAGTTCCTCTCGAATCGGAAAATCATGGGGCTGATTGCCTCCCAGAAACGGTTTTATCGCCTAAAGAAGAATTACATAGACAAGCAGTAAGAATAGGCCAAACCAGAAATAGCGTTTATCAACGCATAAAAAATCTTTTAAATGATTCAGCATCGGATGAAAGAAAATTGCACATCTTACTCAAACAATCATCAAAAATAAGAGATAATTACTACAAAGAAGGTCCTACAAGTTATAATAATCCCATTTCGTACAACACGCTTCGGAAATATGATACTGCAGCTCAAGAAATTGCCGTAAATATCCTAGAGAATATGGCTAAAGATATTCAGAAATATATCCTATTTGATGTAAATCACGATGACAACGGAAAAAATATACCTGCTAGCCTGCATTTAGAGAGTGTTCGCGAAGCACTTCAAGATGTAAGACGTCAACAGCCAGCTTGTGCAAAATTCAAAATTGATCTCGAAAAAATATTAAATTTAAAGAGAGACGCCAGAGATGTAAAACTTGGAATTTTAGGAGAAACAGCACAAGAAGTTACGAGCAATTTAAAGGCTTTAAATGGGGTACTTGATGGTGAAAAAGCGAGTGCGAAAGATATAGATGATACTTTCATTCTTGGCATAAGGAGCGGGTTAGAACTTTTAAAACAAATTGAAACATTGTGGGAAGAAAGGTTTGACGTATATGTTTCTCATAATAGCGTCGATGAGAATACTATTATAGCGAGGAAAAACAAGCTTAAGGGGCAGCTTGAGACACTCGCGAAACAACTATTACTCGTCAATTCAGAAATAAATAAACTTATAGCCTTTGGTAAAAAATATTCAGGGAGCACGAGCTGGTTTAAATACTCCTATAGAGAGCTTGGCTTAGCGAAAAAAATAAAAGACGAGTTACTATCAACAAAACAGCTTAAGACATGTTTTAGCACTCTTCTTTCTGTACTCCCTAAAATCATACCTGAGAGTGTTTTTGTTAAGCATGGCAATCCAAATGTGAAATCATATTTTGAATCTATGGAAAAACTCAAGGAGGCTCTTAAGAGATATGCTGTAGCTCCTACAGAAGCTTTAAATAGAGACATAGCAAAAAAAACTCAGGAAATGCTTCGTACTTTTGCATGTTATTGGCTATCAGGCAAAAGATTTTCACAAAATACTTACTATTGCAGCCCTCATAAGTTGAAGAATAGTAGCGACAGCATTCCCGAAGATGGAGTTCCTGAAAATCCAGAAACACTAGATCGTAACAAAAGTGAAAATGAAAAAAAACATGAAGATCCACGACCATACAGTGACTCAGATTCAAATGATGAAAACCTTGATGTACCAGCGTCATTGCAGCGCCCTCCTTCCTCAGCTCCGATAGTCTCCAAGACAGAAACTCAAGAAACTCAG
This sequence comes from Pseudomonadota bacterium, assembly GCA_039025725.1. Taxonomy (GTDB): domain Bacteria; phylum Pseudomonadota; class Alphaproteobacteria; order JBCCNR01; family JBCCNR01; genus JBCCNR01. The sequence continues at coordinate 1,717 of JBCCNR010000040.1, forward strand.
ATAAAATACCCCTTTGTAAATTCCTGTTTGGAATGTTTATCTGATGGCCTTGCCTCACTCGGGGATTGTTGTGGAACTTTTTTATGTATGCGAGATACAACTTTGTCCACATAGATACATAATCCTAATACAACCCACCAGTGCCAAGATTGATCATATCACCGGAGTTATCTATTTTTTCAGGCATGTAATAATCACTTTGTTTGGTTGACTGCGCATTTGAGACACCATGCGAATGATGTGGTGCATTGTGGTCATGCTGCTCAGAGGCATAATGATTTTTGCTTACAATACCGGGCGGCGTGTAAAATGCAGTTGCTTTGGTAATTTCAAGCGATGGACGCAGAAAGGCTTTTATAATTGGCGCAGCAGTTCCGCCGCCTGTCACGCGCCGTCCCATCGGTTTTGGATTATCATAGCCGATATAAGTGCCAAACGCCAAATTAGAAGTAAAACCTAAAAACCAGACATCTTTTGATTCATTGGTTGTACCGGTCTTGCCAGCAATAGGCGCCCCAAGAGATTTCAAAGTCCGGCCGGTTCCGCGCTCAACGACGCCCTGTAAGAGCGAGACAATATAATGATTTGTCACAGGATCGAGAAGATATTCGGCATCTTCTCCGGCAGAAATATCCCCCTCATCAAGGCAGTTACTACAAAGCGGAATATCAGCAGTCAGAATATTTTTTCCGCTTCTATTCTGCACACGATCATAATAGACCGGACGCACTTTTTTCCCGCCATTGGCAAAAGCAGCATAAGCAGTCACCATTTTTTCTAAGGTGGTCTCCCCTGCCCCCAATGACATGGGCAAATAGGGCTTCATTTTATCACCGACACCAAATCTCTCAGCAAAAGCAATCACATTCTCCATGCCAATATCTTGTGCAATACGGATCGTCATCAAATTACGTGATCTTTCAAGGCCCTTACGCATTGGAATATTGCCAAGATATGTTTTATCATAATTTTCAGGCTTCCAAATGCGTCCTAAATCATCCTTATAATAAAATGGTCCATCATTAATAAGTGTTGTTGGACGATAGCCTTGCTCAAGCGCAGCAGCGTAAACAAAAGGCTTAAAAGCTGAACCGGGCTGTCGCTTCGCCTGCGTAGCACGGTTAAACTGACTTTGAGAAAAAGAAAAGCCCCCCTGTTGTGCCAGAACGCGCCCTGTATGCGGGTCCATAACCATAATAGCACCATTGACTTTTGGAATTTGCCGTAGAAGATATTCTGAGGCCACATCAGAGAGCATATTTCTGGTGACATAAATTACATCGCCTTTTTTTAGGATATCCTGCATAGTGTCAGGTTTCTTGCCATTTGATCGCGCCCATTTCGAGGTCTCAAATGTAATATAGGCTTCTTTTTCATCCTCTTTAATATAGATATTGGCTACATTCCCATTTTGCGAAAAGGACGTCACCACGGCTATCCGCCAATCATATAAATCGCGCGGCGTGCTATAGTCCTCAAGAGCCTCTTTTGGGTTTTGAACAGATAATCCCTCAGCGATTGGGCCGCGCCACCCTAAAGTTTTATCCATATTGATCAAACCGCCCCGAAGCGCTTTTTCTGCATTTTTCTGCAATTCAGGGTCTATCGTGGCAGTGATCGTTAAGCCAGCATTATATAAAACACTCTCGCCATATTGTGAGAGCAAATCGCGCCGCACTTCTTCAACAAAATAGGATGTATCAAGATTATTTTCTTTTTGCCCCATCACCGTCATAAGCGGCGCAAGCGTCGCATTTTCAGCTTCATCTTCGGTAATATAATCATCATTTAACATGCGGCTTATGACATAGTTCCGCCGAGAGATCGCACGCTTTTTATATCTTTCAGGATGATAATTATTCGGCCCTTTCGGCAGACCTGCGAGATAAGCAGCCTCAGATAATGTCAATTTATCAAGAGTTTTGCCAAAATAGGCCTGCGCCGCAGCTGTCACACCATATGTCCCAGCACCCAAGAAAATCTCATTGAGATAAAGCTCTAAAATATGGTCTTTGGTAAATGTTTTCTCAAAACGTGTCGCAAGAATGGCTTCTTTGATTTTGCGCTCAATTTTACGCTCACTGGACAAAAGAAAGTTCTTCATCACTTGCTGGGTGATAGTGGAAGCGCCCTGAAGGCGGCGCCCCTCTCCGATGTTCATGACATTGGTGACCATCGCACGCATGATCCCCGTAAAATCAACACCAGGATGATTGTAGAAATTTTGATCCTCAGCCGCGATAAAAGCATTCTTAACCTGATCAGGAATCCCCTCAATGGGCGTGTAAAGGCGTCTTTCCTTAGCAAACTCACCGATTAATTTGCCATCCTCAGAATAAACACGGCTGATTACAGGTGGATGATACTCCGCCAACTGATCATATGTCGGCAGGTCTTTGGAATAATACCAATATAATATGGCAACGAAACTGGCAAAAGCCAGCACAGATAGGGTGACAAACCCAAAAAGAAGTGAGAAAAAACGCATCATAGCGAGAAATTTTATGACCAGATTTTATTTCATATATCCATATTCTATACACAGTTCAGCGATTCAATACAAATTCTTTCACAAGGCGCCTATAAAAACATTGTCAGAATCAGACATCTGATCTTAAACTCTATCGTAGGTTAGGAGGTTATCATGTTTAAATATGATTTTAAGCAGTATTTCCTCAAAGTCTTAAAGAAAGAAGCTTTTTGTTAATATTTTAGTAACTATATTCGTGCAATCTTTTGTTAAGACATTTTAGAAAAGGTGAAATAAATGCGTGTATTGCTTGTTGAAGATGATGCAAATATGGCGAAAAGCATAGAGTTAATGCTAGAGTCTGAAGGGTTCAACACTTATGCAACAGATCTTGGTGAAGAGGGCTTAGACCTCGGTAAGCTTTATGATTATGATATCATGTTGCTTGATCTTAATCTTCCAGATATGAGTGGATTTGATGTTCTTAAGAAACTCCGTCTTTCGAAAGTGCAAACACCCGTTCTTATTTTATCAGGTATGAAAGAGATCTCTGACAAAGTCAAAGCACTTGGTTTTGGCGCTGATGATTATATGACCAAGCCATTCGAAAAAGAAGAGCTTGTGGCGCGTATTCACGCGATTGTGCGCCGTTCAAAAGGACATGCAGAATCAGTTGTTTATACTGGAAAATTAAAGATCAATCTTGATGCGAAAACAGTCGAAGCTGATGGTCGTCCTGTTCATCTCACAAGTAAAGAATATCAAATGCTTGAGATACTTTCCTTACGTAAAGGCACAACGCTTACGAAGGAGATGTTTTTAAATCATCTTTATGGTGGCGTCGATGAGCCTGAGCTTAAAATTATTGATGTCTTTATTTGTAAATTGCGTAAGAAGCTTGCAAATGCCACTGGCGGAGACAATTATATAGAAACAGTATGGGGGCGTGGCTATGTCTTACGTGATCCTTCTAAAGACACAATCGGGAATGTCGCATAAATAAGAAGAAAAAATAAAGACATGATTTATCTGCCCGCTTTTAGCGGGCTTTTTTTATGCCGTATAGATGCGCTATAAATTCTGTTTACATTCTTATGTATATTTTCTAGATTTAAACAGCAAAAAAAGGGAGTAAAAATATGCGACATTATAATAATATTCTTTATGTCAGTCATGGTGTTTCAAATGAAAAAGAGGGGCTAAAACAAGCTGTCAGTCTCGCGCGGAACAATGATGCAGCTTTAAAGATATTAACACTTATTCCAAAATTACCCGAAGATATTGTGGGTTATAAAGAGAGCTTTGAACATTCCATATCTGAACGCGTGCAAAAAACACTGTCAGATGTTATTTCAGAGCTTAAAGTTGGTACCATTGAGTCTTCTATAGAATTGATGACTGCAGATATACCAGCCATTGATATTATAAAATATGTTCTGACCCATGGCTATGACATTGTTGTCAAAGAGGCAAGTTTGCGTAATGACACTTCCGGCTTTGAGGCAATTGATATGGCATTATTGCGCAAATGTCCTGTGCCATTATGGCTGAGCAGGCCAATTTCAAAAACCCGCACAGAGGTCAAAGTTGCAGTGGCTGTTGATCCTGAAAGCCCAGAAGATTCATCTGAATTTCTGGCATTTCGCATGTTGCATTTCTCATCGTCACTTGCGGAAAAGTGTAATAAAACATTAGATGTGATTTCATGCTGGGATTATGAATTGGAAAATGCCCTGCGAAATAGTATCTTTGTCAAAATGCCAGCTGAAAAAGTCGATGAAAAAGTTGAAGAGCGTCGCCAAACACATCTGACATCTTTTCAAAATCTTGTTAAGAAAGCTGAAATTACGTGTCATTATGAGCTTCAGCATTTACGCGGAAACCCCACAGACACTATTCCTGACTTTGTGAAGCAAAATAATATAGATATTTTATTTATGGGAACCGTGGCACGTACGGCCATTGCAGGCTTTATGATTGGGAATACTGCGGAAAATATCATTCAGCAATTGCCATGTTCTTTGGTGGCACTGAAGCCGCATGGTTTTGTCTCACCTGTTACACTTTAATAATAAAAAGGCTCAGTGATTTAAATCACTGAGCCTTTTGAAATTTAGATATTAAGCTCTTTCATAGGCCTTGATGATATCAGTGAGTTTGATAGCATCAGCTTTTGGTTGAAAAATTGTTGTTCTTGCTGACCCTGGAGGAGGAGTATAAGAATTATCTATCATAATTAGCAAAGCTGTTAATTCTGTGCTTCCTTTTCGTTCAGCTGTTCGTCTTATATCATCGAAGAACCGCTCAACTCCAATACCGTTTAAATCAACACTCACATTCATAATTTTTAAGAGATTCTTAAACTCTTCAAAATCAATTTTACCATCTTCGTCAGAAAGCGCCTCAGTGACAGTTTGATCTAGGAAATCTACAGTAGGAGAGTTTCTAGAACTCATTTCGAAAATTTCCTGCCACTGATTTTCATCAAGCGGATTGATTGCTTCAGCGGTAAATTGCTCTAATGCTCTTTCAATTTCTCTCGTGCTAAGAAGCGTGTTATCAGTGCCGATAACATTCAATGTCTCATATAAAACATCAAGCTGAGATTTATCAACATCATTTCTAGCTTGTTTTTTAACATGATCAACAAGACGATCAAAGGTCTCACCGCGCATTGGGACTTCCATATATCCCAAAACTTTTTCAAGTTCACTAAAGTCCACATTTCCGCGCCCATCAGTAAGAGCTTCCGTTACGATATCATCATCAAAGTTAAAGAATCTGCTGCCATGAGAATTATTTTTCAAAATAACATTTTCCCAATAATGCTCACTTTTTGGTGAATGCGCATCAGTCTCAGAAATAATATCTAACTCAGTTTCAATTACATGCTCACTGATCACACCTTCACCTGATTCTGGATCCTGGAACATCTCTTTAAGAACATCAAGCTCACTCTTCTCAGGGGAAAGCCTTGCAGTAAGCATGATACGATCAAATAACTCACTCACCGCTTCGCTTTCTGGATCACCATCAACACCCATCGCTTTGATCATGGTCTTGAATGCTTCAAAATCAATGTTACCCTCACTGTCAGCAAGTGCAGCAATATTCTCCTCATCATTCAAATCAATTGTCACATCTCTAAAGTCACTTTCTTTTCTGATGCCTTGATTTCTCCATTGATTTTCCGTTAAAGGACTTTCGGCAGTAACCGTAAAATCAGCAGCAAGAACGCGATTAATCTCTTTCGCACTCAAACGTGCATTTTCAGCACCAATAACATTAAGGACCTTAATCAGAGTGTCGCGTTCCGTATCACCAGTACGATCAGCCTCGCTGCGAATAAACTCTGCCAAGCGTTCGAAAGATTTACCATCCATTTGAACATCTAGATAGTTAAATAATCTTTCCAGCTCTTTAAAATCAACATTTCCATAACGGTTGGATATTGCATCAATCTCAACATTATCTGCAAAATTGATAAATTTAAAACCTTGTTTATTGGTTTTAATCATGCTCTCCCATTCTTCTTTGGTGAGAGGCGCCTCTGCCGTGAAAAGATCGTCAATAATATCTTGTGCATTTACTTCTAATGTTACACCTCGCGCAGACTCTAAGAGATCACGCATAATGTCACTAATATTAAACTCACGATCAGGATCTTCGACTATTGTTAATGGAAGCTCATTGATAGAGAGACCTCCGACCAAAGGTTTATCCTGACCAGCTGCGTCTAAAATATCATTGACCTCTTCTGGTGTCATATCTTCAACATCAAGAAGATTATACTCATCACTCACTCTCGTTAATCGCAATAATGCTTCTATAATACCGAGCGTTGAAAGCTTGCCATCTTCTCCGCGTAGAATTGAATCATCAGATACATCCATACGCTCATTCAGAAGGTTATTGATCATTTGCACGATAACAGCCGAAGGATCATCATAACTGTTGATCTCTTCTAATATATAATCTTGCATAGCGTCTAGAAGAGTGGACTCTGATCTTTGCATAATTGCAAGAAGTGGATGATTATCTCCTAAAAGACTTTCAAGTCTTTCTACAATCGCTTCAAAACCTTTTTCAGTAACCTTGTTATCATCCGTCAAATAACCATCAGCAGCACCAAGCGGAGGTTCGAAAATAGTTTCATCATCAAGTAGAATTTCTCCATTTTCATCACGTCCAACAATAATTTTACCATCATCATTTATCAGAACAACCGGTGGAATATCCATTCCAACAAATGGTTCTAATAGGTCCTTAATTTTTTCTTCGTTCATTTTCTCAAGATAAGGTTTTAAAGCATTTGCAATATTCTCTTTCATCTCTTCTTCAGAAATGTTGGCAGGGAAGAAACCTTGCGTTAGATTTTCAAGCTCAGCAAAAATCGCATCCTTGATGTAATCGCCAACATTTTCAATAACACCATTTTGCAAAGTATAATTTTCTTTGAAACTATCTGCTATCTGACCAATCTGATCTTGAATAGCGTCTAATATAGCTTGTGCTTGCCTCGCTTTTTCATCATCAAGGGCTTCCTCAGCCTCTTTTTTGGCTTCTGCTTCTGCTGCAGCGGCTTCTTCAGCCTCTTTTGCAGCTTGGGCTTCCTCTTTGGCTTTAGCCTCAGCGGCCGCAGCTTCCTCAGCCTCTTTTGCAGCCTGAGCTTCCTCTTTGGCTTTAGCCTCAGCGGCAGCAGCTTCTTCAGCCTCTTTCGCAGCCTGAGCTTCCTCTTTGGCTTTGGCCTCAGCAGCTTCTTTTGCTGCTATCTCATCTTTAACATCATCAACATGATCTTCAATATTTGCTACAGCGCTATCTATTTCATCAAGCTTGCCTTCACGATCTGCAAGTAAGTAGATGTTGATAATCTCATCGCCTAATTTTGCGATTGTTTCAGTATCATCTGACGCAAGTAAGTCATATATATCGCCAATTGTTTCTTTATCAATCCCGTTAGAATATAAAGCGAATAACATGCCTTTCACAACGTCATTATCAGGTGTAACTTCCAACGTACCATCAACAATATCATCAAATATTTTCTTGAGGTTGTTACGCTTAACAGCGTCATATTCATAAAGAAGCTTACCAGTCGTTTCGTTGTAAACAATTTCAATTTCACCAGCATCGCTTTCAATAGATACAGATGGTACTGAAGCCTCACCAGTATCCTTATCAATTGCTAAATTACGATTTTCATCTAAAATGGCATCAGCCAAAATTTTAGCTTCAGACAATTCAAGGTTATTATCATCATCAAGATCTAAAAACTCAGCAACATCAACCAGACTAACAGTATCATTTGTAACCGTCAGATTCTCAAACATGAAGTCAACAAGTTCACTAAGACCCTCATTCTCACTGATGCCCATCTGACTGAGCATGCTTGTTAGATCCTCTTTCGTGATCGCATCTTCTGAACCTTCAAGATTATTAGATGCATAATCACTTAGTTTTGCATTATAATCCGTTTCTTGTGTATCAGCATCAACATTCTGTACTCTGATATTATCTATTGTTGACATTTGAGTGTCCTCCTAATTATTTAATATAATAAATTTTTGTTACAAATATTCTTTAAAAACAACATAATAGGCAACATAATAAGTTCAAATTCAGAATTGCAAGACCCCTGAATAAAGGGGCAAGCAGCCTTATAAAAATTCATTAAATTATCTTGTTATAAC
>JBCCNR010000041.1:0-9837 GCA_039025725.1 Pseudomonadota bacterium
AGTAAATGTTGGAGTAAACAATGTCACTTATAGTATCAAATGGTTTCAATAATAATGGGATCTTATCGGTTCTAAATGACCCTTCACCGGAGAGTAATGTTAAGCCAGAAGCTCTCGCCGCTGTTTTCAGAGAAATTGACAATGATATTTCAGCTTCTGATGCAATGGATGTCGCAAAATATATTGTCGAAGATTTAGGCATAACAGATCCAGATGAAATTTTTGCATTTCTTGATCTTGATGAAGATGAGAGCGTCTCTGCCAATGAGATCAATAAGGTGCATACAACTTTATCGGTTTTTGACAATGCTGACGGTAAAATGGATGGCGAGATCAATGATCTGGATGAAGCTGAGCGTCAACTCGACATCATTTCATCTATGTTCAATTCTGATGGCAGTGTGAATGCTTTTCGCTTTTACGAAGTTATGACAGCAGAGCATTTTGATGAAGAAAATGCGGCTTTACACGCAGCAGCCATTCCAGAAGAGCATCATGTCTATGTTGAATATATTTTAAATCAAATACATTCAGATAGAAGTGACATTGATGAAATTATGGAAGGTGTCAGATCTGGTGAAGTGACTGCATATCATTTAACAAAAATGCTTATGGGTAATTCCACACAAGAGGTCAAAAATATAAGCGAAGGACTAGATTCTGATGCTTATGAAGAGGCCCAGCTTGAGATAGAAGAAGCTCAGGCTGACGATGAAAGCAACAAATATGTGTCACGTGATGATTTCACCGACTATATGGATGGTATTCTTGACTATGTTAATCTGAATAATGATGAGACTAAGGTAAAAATTGAGAATCTGGTTTCAACGTTGATACCTGCAGATCTGCGCTCAAGTGAGAATATCACGAATATCACCAACCTTATTATCAGCAAGGTTGATGATGGCAATGGTATCGTCCGTGTTGCAGATATCTATGATACACTCAGTGCAATTTCTGGCGATCAGGATATGCTCACCAGTGTTGATGTTGCTGCCCTGGCTGATGAAGCACAAGCTAATCAGGAAGACGTTATAGCAGAGCAATTCACATTAGGAACGGATGTTCTTGCGGCACTTATTAACGGTGATCGCGTAGATAATAGTGTTACAAAGTCTGAATTTATGGCTTTGCTTGGCTTAGAAACCAGTGATGATACGACATATTCATTATTGAGCTCTAATCTGAGTGGATCATTATCACTTATTGGTATGATTGATGATGATAGAGACGTCGACAGCCTGACAAATGCGCTTAGCCAGATGATCCTACCAGTTGTGCTAGATGTCCTGAGCGATGTTGATAATATGATCACACGCACTTCAGTGAATGACATAAATGATGCTATAGCTTTGATCGAAGCATCAACAAATGGCTTGTTCGATGATACAGGAAACTTAACCGAAGAAGGTAGAAAAGGCCTTGTGGATTATCTCGAAGAGAAAGGCGTCACTGTCGATGATGGAAATGGCGGCAGACGTGATGTTATTTTAAGCGATCTTGAGGGGAATGTTGACCTTGAAGAATTGCAAACTGCTCTTGATGATCCTTCAAAAATGTATGAGATCCTAAGATCAGGCGTAAATATTTAGAGCTCCCTAGAATGTGATCAACCACTTTTTCGATCACACACTTTTTAACTGCATAACAGACTTTGTCTTGTTATGCAGATTTTTTTTGTAATACCAAAAGCGCTTAATTAAAAATTATTTAGCGCTTTTTATAGAGCGCCCGACTGGGCGCGGCGCATCGTTGCGCGCCCCCTCGGAGACCCAAGGAAGTGTTAGCGTAGGCCAACTGGCATGAGAGAAATAATAATTTTAAATTGCTTGATATAATTATGATAGATGTAATATTGAAAATTAATTAAAGTGTAAGGTACAAAAGAGTAATTTTTGGTGCCCTCTGCCGGAATTGAACCGGCACGCCCATACGGGCAACAGATTTTAAGTCTGCAGCGTCTACCAATTCCGCCAAGAGGGCAAACTTAACTATGGTAGTTGTTTAATGAAGCATAGTGATAGCTATAATGTCTATGAGATGCAAGAAAAACTAATGGCCAACCATAAGAAATTATAACAGAAAAGTTATAAGCAAAATAAGCGATACCGTCGCAATCAATAAGAAAGTTAGAACAGTGCCAAAAAATCTAAATTTTAATCCAGATATAAGTTTCTGATTTTCATCGTATTTTTCAGCATGCAATAAACCATAAGCATGTAAAGCGCGTGCTAGGAGGAAGATACTGCCCAAAATATGAATATAAATAGATGGAGCAACAGCGCTGATCTCCATAAAGGCGAGAAGAACAATAAAAATCGGTGCATATTCAGAAAAATTTCCATGCGCACGGATACGCCTTAACATATTATGATTGCCATTATCCATCAATGGAATACGCATTTTATTGCGGCCCATTATAACGCAGAAGGCAAGAAAAATATAAAATAAACCGTAAAAAGCTGCATATAAAGCTGTAACCATAACATTCTCCCTCTGTCTGGGCTTAATAGCTGACCAAACGCATAACCGGATAGCCTAATGCTTCAATTTTCTTTGACCCACCAACTTCGGGTAAATCTATAATAAACGAACATCCAACCACATCGCCGCCCATTTGTTTAACAAGCTTGATTGCGGCCTCAACTGTGCCGCCTGTTGCAATAAGATCATCGACAATAAGAACATTTTCTCCCGGGGATATCGCATCATCATGAATTTCTAATATGTCAGTACCATATTCAAGATCATATTCCTCTGAGAGAGTTGGGCCGGGCAGCTTCCCTTTTTTTCGCAAAGGCACAAAACCAACGGAAAGCTGGTGTGCGACAGCTCCGCCGATAATAAATCCTCGCGCTTCGATACCGATGACCTTATCGATTCGCACGCCAGCATAAGGTAAAATAAGCGCATCCACAGTCGAACGAAAACCTCGCGCATCTTTCCATAATGTTGTCACATCACGAAATTGAATGCCTTTTTTGGGATAGTCAGGAATTGTTCTGATCAAAGACGTAATGTCAAAGTCACTGTTTTTTTGAGGAAGAGCAGTGTTATTATCATTTTTATGATTAAAGTTCTGCATATTATACCCCTTTAAGATTGAGAGATTTGCGAGATTTAAACATCAAATTCCAGAGGCTTTCCAATAGGCTGAGATAAGATTTTCTCATCTTCAACGATCAGTTGACCGCGCAAAATTGTCATAACGGGTGTCCCTTTATAGGTCTCGCCATCAAAAGGAGTCCATCCACATTTTGATTTAACCTGTTCATTCCGCACTGTAAAGGACTTATTCATATCTACGATTGTAAAGTCAGCATCATATCCCATGCGAATAAAGCCTTTATGGCGCAGGCCAAAAACGCGCGCAGGGGCATGACAACACAGATCAACAAAACGCTGTAAACTTAATTTTCCATTATTCACATGATCCAGCATAATCGTCACAAAGGTTTGTAGTCCGGGCAACCCTGAAGGAGAAGCCGGATATGTCTTTGCTTTTTCTTCAGCCGTATGGGGTGCGTGATCTGTTGCAAGAATATCAACTGTCCCATCAGAGACAGCTTTCCAAAGACCGTCCTGATGATCTTTTGTCCGAATAGGGGGATTCATTTGCGCATAAGAGCCAAGCTTTTCATAACATTCAGGCGCGGCCAGTGTCAGATGATTCGCGAGGACCTCAACTGTTATGCGCCCTCCTTTATGCTGAGATAAAAATTCCATTTCATCTTTTGTAGATATATGCAAAATATGTATCTTACGCCCTGTTTTTTCGGAAAGGGCAACAATACGCTGCGTTGCAAGTAAAGCAGATGTCACATCCCGCCATTCAGGATGAGACGCAACATTTTGACTGTTTTTTGCGATATCTGCGCGCTCGAGCAAGCGATTTTCATCTTCTGCATGAATGGCAATGCGTCTTTTTCCGGATCTCAAGGCCCTTTCTAACGTCTCATCATCATGGACCAGTAAGTTCCCTGTCGAAGACCCCATGAAGATTTTAACACCTGCACATCCCGGTAGCACTTCTAATTCCGCCAGCTTATCTGTATTTTCTGCGGTTGCCCCCACATAAAAAGCATGATCTGTATGCATGCGTGCTTTGGCGCGGCTAATTTTATCAAGAAAAGCCTCTTTTGTTGTTGTTGAAGGGTTCGTATTCGGCATTTCAAAAACAGATGTCACCCCACCGACAATGGCAGCCATCCCTCCTGTTTCAAGGTCTTCCTTATGGTCATTCCCGGGCTCGCGCAAATGAACCTGACTGTCAATAACACCCGGCAACACATGAAGAGACGTGCAATCAATCTCTTTCTTAGCTGTTTCCGCGCTTAAATCTCCGATCGCACATATTTTGCCATTTTTTACACCAACATCAGACACATATATACCTGATATTGTAACGACTTTGCCTTGTCTTAAAATAAGATCGAAATAACCACCCATACAAATTCCCTAAACTTAATTTTGCGTAATTTGTAGAAAAATTTTAACGATATGACAACCATCAAGGCGTATAATGACGAGATTTTATAAAATTATCTTTATAAATTTATTTGGCACATATAGTGTGTTCATGCTTATATCTTTCAAAATATAAAAATCCGTATCATTATGAAACTTGTTCGCCTTACAAATAGACAGATTATAGAAATATCCGGAGAAGACAGGCTTGACTTTCTTCAGGACCTTATAACTGTCAATATTAATGATCTTGCTCCGGATCAGCCCCTATGGTGTGGATTGCTTTCACCACAGGGCAAGTGTTTGTTTGATTTCATAATTTATATGGGCAATGATGTTACGCTTATTGATATAGATAAAAGGCAGGCAAATGCTTTTATAGACCAGCTTAAAAAATATATCTTACGGGCGGATATCACAATCACGCGTAAAGATGATATGACTGTTCTGGCATTCTGGTATGAAGATGATGCGGAAAACAGCCCCCAAATAAAGCCTGTCTGGTTTGAAAAGCATCAGATTGTCCCTGATCCACGCAAGGCTGCAATGGGGCTACGCTGGGTTGGAACCCTTGATAAAGCAGAGAATTTCTGGCATCAATATAGTGCTTATCACGCCTCACTGGAGGATTATAAGAAGCGCCGGATTGAAAATAATATCGTTTGTCCGGCCGAGGATATGAATGGTATTGATTTTTTCTGGCTGGAGATCAATGCTGAAGAATGTAATGGCATTGACTTTAAAAAAGGATGTTTTGTTGGGCAAGAAGTGACCGCCCGTATGAAGCACAAAACTGAGCTCAAAAAGAAAGTCATCAGCGTAAATGTTTTAGGTGAGCCTCAGGTCCCATCAACATTACAGACGGATATTCAAGATATTGGGACACTTATTGCTTATAGTGATGGTGCTGGATTGGCTTATGTGCGCTTAGATCGGTGGAAACATGCCTCGGATACGCTGCGATCAGTAACAGCGGGCTCAGCAATGGTTTACGGAGCCGCAGCTTAATCGGATATAAACATATTTTTGTTGCATTTTATCATAAAGTGTTTCATTAGGTGAAATATATTAACTGACCGAATTTATGGAACAGGCATTCCCCTTATGGCAAAAGAAGAGCTGATTGAATTTACTGGTATTGTAACAGAAGTTTTACCAAATGCGATGTTTCGCGTGAAGCTTGATAATGACCATGAAATAATAGCCCATAGCGCGGGAAAAGTTCGTAAAAATCGGATCAGGATTCTCGTGGGCGATAAGGTTCAAGTTGAGATGACACCTTATGATTTGTCTAAAGGGCGTATAACCTATCGCTTTAAATAGTTTAAATTGGTGCGCATTATGCCAAGATTAATCCTTGCAAGTCAATCTCCGCGCAGGCTTACGCTTTTAAACTCTATAAACATAACACCAGATAAGGTGATTTCTCCTGATATTGACGAGACTGAAAGAAAAGGAGAATTGCCTCAGAAACTTGCGCGCAGGCTTGCGGTACAGAAAAATCAGAAAGTTGGACCAGACTATCCTGAGGATATTATTTTGACGGCAGATACAGTTGTCTCGGCTGGGCGTTTTATTCTTCCTAAGGCAGAAACCAAAGAGGATTTTTTTCTCTGTATGGAGCGTATTTCTGGGCGTCGTCATAAAGTTATGACCGGAGTAGCCGTGTGTGATCCTAGCGGAACGATCAGAAGTAAGGTTGTAACATCTCTGGTTAAAGTCAAAAAGCTGACAATAGATGAAATAAATGCCTTTTATGCGACAGAAGAATGGAAAGGCAAAGCAGGAGGATATGCACTGCAAGGATATTTTGGTCAATTTATTACGATGTTATCGGGGTCTTACAGTACGGTTATTGGCCTGCCTGTTTATGAAACTGCGCAAATGTTGTATCATGCTGGCCTGAAAAGAAGTAAAAATGAGTCTCTAAGCAATCTGGCTGCATAAAATGTGAAGAAGACGATGAAGAATTATTGTGTGATATCCCAATCTCCCGGAGAGCTTCGTGCATTATCTTTTAAAATGACGCAGGCTGTCGATTTTCTGGTACGCCGGACACTTAAAGATGCTCCTTTCAAACATGATGTATATCTTGCCAAAATCGAGCAATGGTCTCCGGGCCTGGGTGGGATTTTCGTAAATCTTGGGGATGCAGGGAAAGCTTTCTTGCCAACGTCAAAGGCGCAGCCTTCATTAAAGCCGGGGGCGCTTTATCCTGTGACTGTAGTCAGATCGGCAATTGGCGATAAATTGCCGCGTGTGTCGCTTGATATTGTGTTTGCCAGTGCACGCATGTTATTGATACCGCATAAAAAAGGCGTTCATCTTTCACATAGAGCAAAAAATAGAGGCGGACAGACAGGGCAGCTTATATTGCATAGCTTTCGTCAAGAGGGTTTTGATGGGCTTTTGATAAGAGAAAATGCCTTTCACGCACAGCAAAGCATGTTAAATCATGAAGCGCGTTTTCTCACTGAGCGTTATAAAGCCTTTTTAGAAGAAGTCAGACTTACCAAAGCGCCGGGACCCTTGAAATTTTCCAGCAACTATCTTGACTGGTTTATTGCTGACATTATATCACAGGGAGAAATACAGGTTGGAAGTGATAAACTCTTCCAGAAGATACGCTCAAACTGGGCGCAAATATGTCCTGATCTGGCGCAGAATATTGTTCCCATTGCAGAACAAAAAGCGGATGCTCTGATCGATGAGCAGTTACAACATATCTTAAGTTCACATGTGCCTTTTGGAACTGTTGGGGAGTTGGTCTTTGAGCATACTGAGGCCTTAACGGCCATTGACGTGAATGCTTTTGCTGGACATAAGAAAAATCCGCGCCATCATTTGAATGTAAATATGCAGGCTGTGCAGGATATTGCCAAACAAGTGCGCTTAAGAAATATTGGTGGGCCAATTATTATTGATTTTATCAATATGCCTGATGAGAGTTCACGACAGGCCATTGAGGCCGAGATGCAAAAAGCCTTTGCGCAAGACCCTGCAGAGGCAATGATTCTTCCTATTTCGAAGCTTGGTATCATGGAGATGTCACGGGAAAAAATCGGCCCTTCAGTTGCTGAGACCCTCTTGACCCCAAAGCAAGAGAGAGTTTTTTCGTTTGAAACTGTTGCATTATCGCTTGTGCGTTCACTTGTGCGTCAAGCCTATGAGTATGCTGATCGTCATATTGTAATTTCATCTCATCCAGATTTTTTAGAATGGCTCAAACATCGTCCGCAGATCAATGCGATGATCCCGAGTGATATTCGTACACGTTTACACCTTAAAAGTGATTTGAAAGCGGATCCGCATAATCCTTATTTGATGATTGCGGGCATTGCTGAACCTTATTTTATTTACTGATTTACTTAAGATATGACTGTTTTAACAATTTTAACTGAGCCCGACCCTATTTTGCGCCAAATATCCCAGCCCGTAGATCAGGTGGATGATGCACTCCGCGCATTTATGGATGATATGCTTGAAACAATGTATGCTGCGCAGGGGATTGGCCTTGCCGCAATACAGGTTGGAGTGGCAAAAAGAGTTATTGTCATTGATATATCCAGTGAAGATAATCCAGGCACGCCCCTATATTTTGTTAATCCTGTGATCACACCTGTTGGCGATGATATGTCTGTTTATAAAGAAGGATGTCTTTCCATTCCAGAGATTACTGAAAATGTTGAGCGCCCTGCAGTAATATCTATTGAATATTTAGATTATCATGGTGTGCCGCAAACATTACAAGCTGATGGCCTTCTGGCAACATGTATGCAACATGAGATGGACCATTTGGAGGGTGTATTATTCATTGACAAGCTCTCTAAGTTAAAAAGACAGCTCGTTATGCGCAAGCTAAAGAAAAGAAAAAATATAAAACTGATTTGAAATTATTGAGGCATCTTGTCAAATAAGAATTAAATCAGGATCGGCAGGTTCTGTTGTTTCTGTAATTACAGTAGAACCTTTCAGGTTCATTAGGTCTGGATCACTCTCTTCAATTGTGCGTGTCACATCAGTTGAACCCTGATTCTTTGTATATGTTTCACATGAAATAATCTGACTATACATAAAACTATATGGTTTCATAATAAATTTACACCTAATTGTTTAATACAAGTGTTTCTGTCATATATAAGTTTGTATCGCTAGTCAACAGTGCGAGTGCATCCCATTTTAATAAAATTAAGATTACAATCAAACATAAAGTTCCGAAAGAACAGGCAAGATAATATATGGACTTTTTAAAAAGGCTTATTATCATTCTATGAAACTCATACGAAGCCCTTGATTTGCCACACGACATAACATAATTTGTTTTTATAATACATTTATAGATACTATATTTTATGCTGATGTCTCCACTTGAGGGATAAGCTGATGTCTGAGGGGCAATAATTTCATATAACATTAATATGTGATTGATTATATTATAAAATTGGCAAACCAATAAGAATATAGGCAGTGTTGTGAGGTTTAAATGATCTTTTAGTGCTGTAATTAATATTGGTGATATTGTTGCCAATATTATCAGTAAATATAAAGCATGATTTCTAATTAAATTCGCTTGGTTTTTAAATTCACTATCTCTTTCGTTTAAAAAACTTATTTGAGCTTTTAAGACTTTTTTATCTTGTGCCAAATTTTCTTGGGGTATATGACTCATGTAGGTATCGAGGTATTTATTTGCCCGATTATTGATATCTTGAGAGCCATCTTCAATTTTGTAAAAACAATCATATAGCTTCAAAAACTTTATAAATTCAAAGCTCCATTTGGTATTTTTATTAGTCAAGCTAAGAATGTAGATGCATCTTGTTCCTATATTTAATCTTATAAACGAGACTAGAAATTCATCAGAGCTAGGTTCTTGATCATACTGTGTTCCAGAGATGTTGATAATAGGCGAAAATCGCATCACAGTTATAATATATCTACAAATTTTTTGAGGCCTAAATAAAGGTTTTGGACCAGTGCTCATTTTATGCTCCATTCAAAAAATCTATGATTGCTTTTGAAATATCTAGACCTAACTCCTTTTCCAGCCATAGCCACTGACCATTTGCATTCATTTCTAAAAAATACCAACACTCATTCTGTATAATGAAATCAAAACATCCAAACTTCATACTAAAAAATTGCATAAAGGTCATACATTTTTCAAGTATTTCTTCTGGAATATCACAATTTGAATATTTTACATCATTGCCAAATTTTCGCCAATCTACTTCATCACGAGACATGATTTTTACTGGAAAATATTTTTTATCAACTATAGTTAAACGGACTTCATAATTTTTTTTTATGAAATTCTGGAAGTATACAGGAGAGTATTTTAGTGCTGTATCATCTTTATTGATATAAAAT
>JBCCNR010000042.1:0-9792 GCA_039025725.1 Pseudomonadota bacterium
TATAATCCGCTTTACTAGAACGGAAAAAATCTTCTGAAAAAGATTGAAAATCTTCCCGCGCAAATTCTACATCATAAAGACATTCGCCAGAAAATTCAGGGTTAAGCATCTCACTTTCGACAATATTCTGATGCAGAGCGACATCTGCCTCACTTGCGTCTTGGTCATAGGTTTCTTTGGTTTGTATATCCTCATCAAGCTGGTCTTGAGCCATATCCTCCGGAGAGGAGGACGTATTTTCTTCAAGAGCATTTGATGACGTCTTACTGCAATTATCTTGATTCTCCTGCTGAAGATCATGTCCGCGCTCTGAGCTATCCGTAAAAAGATATTCCGCACATATTTTTGCTTTTTCCGCATAATCTGAGAAATTATCTATTGCCTCAGAAAGTGTTGTTAAATGTTCTAAAACATTTTTTTCCTGCGCATCTTTAAAGTTTTCAAGCGATTTATAAACGCTTTTATCAATCAAAGAAGGCGAAGACAGATACACATATAAAAGGAAAATATTATCCGGATTGAGTTCTGCGGAGAGGTCTTTCTTGGCAAGCTCTGTGATATCATCATAGAAAAATCTTAGATTTTTGGCGATACCACGAAATCTATGCGCCCCTTGATAATCACAAAAAAAGACCATGAGCTGATCATAAAATTGTGCAGCCTCAAAAGAAGATGGCCGATAATAATGTGCTATAGCTGCGTTGTAATATATTGCTTTCAAGGCAGACCGATCGATATCAGCGCGCCATTTTTCAACTGTAATGGTCTCTTTGGGCTCAGGGAGGTAAATGACAGAGCCCACAGCCCGCGCTGCATTCGCCGCAAAAACGACATCTATGTCTTTATCGGGTCCGCATAAGGCATAGATTGTAGATTTTGCAACAGATTTTATATGTTCAATCGCTTCTGCATCATAGACCATAAGAGGCTCAGGCTGCAGATTTCAGCATAATATCCTCGCCAAAACAACGCTGATAAAATTCTTTGATTTTGTCCTGATCTGTTTGATCTTGCCGATTGAGGTAGCTTACGCAAAATGCGAGCGCAATATCATCATATAAAACTATATTTTGTGCCCAGTTGATCAGCGCCCGAAGAGAGATGACATTCATAATCTCATCAGCCTTAAAAGCAGAGCGGATCATTGAGGCAAGATTAACAATTTGTTTGATGGTCTCAATCCCCTCTTTTGTGTTGAGCTCAGGCGTTTTTGAGAGAATGATATGTGCCTCTTTTTCCGGTGGAAGATAATCCAGTGACACCGTTAAAGACCAGCGATCCATCTGCCCCTGATTGATATATTGTGTACCATGATAAAGGCCTGTCAGATCTCCCATGCCGATTGTATTAGATGTCGCGAAAATTCTGAAAAAAGGATGCGGCTTCACAATTTCATTCTTTTCAACAATCGTAAGCTTGCCTTCATCTTCTAAAAGACGCTGAATGACAAACATGACCTCTGGGCGTCCAGCATCATATTCATCCAGAACAAGGATAAAGGGACGCTTAATCGCATAAGTCAGCAAACCATCCTTAAAACTTGTCACTTGCTGTCCATCTTGAAGCGTAATCGCATCACGGCCAATAAGATCGCTGCGCGTCAGATGACCATCAAGATTAATCCGCAAACATGGCCAGTTCAAGCGCGCTGCAACTTGCTCAATATGGGTTGATTTCCCCGTACCATGTGGCCCATGAATAAGCACGCGTTTATTATGTTGCACGCCCAATAAGATTGACCGCGTTGTCAAGGGATCAAAGTCATAATCCTTATCAATATCCGGGACAAAAGCCGTTTTATTTTTAAAAGCTGGAACAGACGATGATAAATCCACCCCAAATATCTCTTTTGCACATATTGCGTGGTCAGGGCCATTGTCAGTACTGACAGCATGATCTTCAGTCATTTTTATCTGTTCCATAAAACTTATCTTAAAAAATTATCTCAATTCGAATGAGTTTTTTATTGCGTGAAATGCAGAAATAATTTTCTGTAACTTTTTCTCAGAAGTCGGATCGTCACGATTAACATCCGGATGATATTTCTTCACATAGAATTTATAACTTTCACGCGCTTCATTTAGGTCAGGTGGATAGGATATGTCAAGGATAGCACATGCCTCAATCATGTCTCCGTCATCTGACTTTGCATGTGATGATTTTTTATTTTTGGCATAATCTCGCTTTTCATCCGTTGATTTTTCAAAAATATGCTCCCCCATATCAAAAGGGTCCTGAAAAGCCGAACGAAAATAATCTGCATTCGGCCTGGATCGCTGCGATGCCGTACCGGGAATATTGCCCATAGGCCAAGTCGGACGATGCCCCGTAATATCTTTTAAAATATAATCCTCAAGAAACTCATCGGAACGGCCAGCAAAAAAATTCCATGCTTTGTTATATTCACGCACATGGTCGAGACAAAAATAATAATATTCCTTTAAATTGTCAGGACCTTTTGGCGCCTTATACAGGCCTTCTCTGTTGCAGCCCGGACTATCACATTTTCTAAAAGGTTTTTCTGATGCTTCACTGGTATCATCATCTTTTGCACGGCCTTTTTCTTTATCACGCCGGATATAAGAATTAAGATCGAAAATTGTATCATTTAATTTAGACATGTATATAGTATACCAGCAACATTAGACACTTAAGTTATGATACGAAACATAATATATAAAATATGTAGCCTTGGACAAAATAGTTTCTTTTTACATCAAGGATATAGAATGACTCCTTATTTTTGGCTCATTCAGCTATTTTTCATAAGCAATATCACATGTTTTAATATAGCCCATGCAGATGATACTGCCAAAGAACATATTGAGAAAATTGAGCTCCGCCCCCTAAAAAATGATCATATTTTGCATGCGGAAGACGTGCTAAAGAGCGCACATGCTTTTTTTCCGGAAATTCTGGAACAAATCCAGACGATTGAGGCCGTTGGCACAGATATTCAAGCCGCCGAAGGGGCTTTTGATACGAATCTTGAGCAAAATTATTATTCCTGGGAGCGTGGCTTTTATGATGGCACAGCGACTGATACAAAAATTACGCAACCTTTGGAGGATTTAAATTCAGATATATTTATTGGCTATCGGACATCGCGTGGAAATTTTCCAGTCTATGAAGATGAATTATGGGTCAATGATGAAGAATATTATATTGGCGCAAGATTGGCCTTGTTACGCGACAGAGATATTGATCAAAGGCGCGCTGATCTTTCTATTTCTGAATGGAAACTGGATAAAGAAAAAGCCAAGCTGATTGCGATCAAGCTGAAAGTACAAGAAGCAGCATTGAAAAGATATTGGAAATGGGTGACTGCGGGGCATAAGCTGAAAACATTTCAGGCCCTTTTAAAACTTGCAGAAACGCGCCAGACAAAGCTTAAGAAACGGGTTAAAAGTGGTGATATTGCAGAAATCTTCTTACAGGAGGGTGAGCAATATATTTTAAAACGTCAAGCCGATGTCACCAAAGCCAAGAATCTTTTTGAAAATGCAGCTATTGCTCTATCATTTTATTATCGTGATGGGCAGGGCAAACCGTCGCGTGTTTTTATGCGAAACCTTCCGAAAGATTATGCTTTGCCAGATCGCTTTGTGGGGCAAATCGGCGATAATGAGGCAAAAATCAGAAACCGCCCGGAATTTCAAATGCTTGCACTCCAAAGAAAAATGACTGAGCAACAAAAAGCACTCGCAGAAAATAACTTGCTGCCCTTTCTTGATCTTGAGCTTAAATCTTCAAAAGATAATGGTAGTGGTAGCCCTACCCGCGAAGAAGGCGAGGTCACAATTGGTTTACAGTTAAAAGTGCCTCTGCAAAGAAATATTGCCAAAGCCAATCTTGCGAAACAACAGGCTTTTTTGACGCGCTTATCTTATAGTGAAAAACTACAAATTGAGAAATTACAAAATAGACTGCAAAAATTACAAGCTGATTTGAGAAATAATTATGATTTATTTTATATCTCACAAAAAGAGGTAAAATTTGCACGTATCATGTCGAAAGCTGAGGAAAAACGCTTTCTTTTCGGCAGCAGTGACTTTTTCACCCTCAATCGCAGAGAAGAAGACATCGCCAGCAGCCAAATCCGCGTCCTGAGAGCACAGGAAAGCTATTATAAAGCCATCGCAGAATATTATGCTTTGATCGCAGATTTCGACAATCTTTATATTGAATAAATACAAAAGCGCTCCCTGATCATTACCAGAAAGCGATTTTTTTATTAAAAATCTTAGATGCGGATCATTCCACCGCCAAGATATGGCATACCTAAGCCGCTCGCGAAACCAAGTACATTTGAAAATTGCTGCGACATATTATGCGCGAAGCCATTTGTTGGAAATCCATAATTTGGCATTCCACCATTAAATGACGGATTAAATGTTCTGTTTACTCCAGGAAGCTGTCCCGGACCTATACCAAATTGGTTAGGATACATAACACTCCCTATTCCGCCACCTAGGCCGCCCCAACCAGTGCCCCAGCCAGATCCGCCACCAGCGCCCCAGCCAGTTCCGCCCCAGCCGCCAGCATTGTAACCACCTGGATTGTAGCCACCACCCGGATGCCATCCATGGCCTGGGTTAACAGGAAGATAAACTGGGTCATAATGCGCCTCCGGTGCATCACCATGTTGATGTTCATAAAAGATATGGTTTTCCGCTCTAGAAGCTTCTGATGCAACAGCTCCAATTAATCCTGTGTAATATCCATACCTTAGATCACTATCTTCTGGAGGAATATTCTCCGTCCAGGCGCTATTTGCGTAAAGATTAATAATACTTTCGCCTTCAGCAAAAACATCAAAAAGCCAACCGCGTCTATCATTATCCGCATCGGTATCAACTTTTTCTTCGTCATAACCATATTTATCTAACAAATCCTGATCAAATTTAACAAGGACATCTGCGACCTCTTGCGAAGTTGTATCATTATCTGCGGCCATAAAGGAGACAAAAAGCTGAGCAAAAAGGATTTCCTGCAAATCATTAAACTGATCTTCAGTTAATAACTTCTCACCGGTAACAGGATCAGTTCCGCCCATCTGATCAAGGAGCTCAGATATCATTTGGATTTGATATTCAGGCGGTACAGAATTTAGAACTTCAGTAATCTGACCAACTTTTGTTTTGGCGCCATCGCCATAACCATCGCGAATAGTTAGCGCGGCCTTAGCAAGATCTGTGAAAACATCCATATTGAGGTCGCCACTACCGACTAATTTGAAAAAGTCGTTATTGATCTTGCCATTTTCATCATATATAGCATCTTCTTCAGCGCTGAAAAACTCATCGATTATGACTGAATCAGCGGAGCGGAAAAGGTCACGCGCTTCAGGTTGGTAAGAAACGAGAGCACCTATCAATTCATCATTGATTCTATCGGCCTCCTTCTCGCTTCCAGCATCGAAGTCTTCTCTATAATAGGTATTCAGGGATATTGCCGAAGCCAAGACGGCTCTTGTTCTTGGATCAGTTTCATCATCTTCAATGACACTCACGATATCTCTGATAGCATCATCTTTGTCGCTAGCTTGATCAACATAAATGGCAACAAGTTCAGTAACAGCGACAGCCGTATTTGCACCAAGTTCTTCACTTTCAATAAGCGCAGCCAGAAGAGCCTTGACTTCTTCACTTCCTAGGCGGGCAAAAAGGTCAGATATTGCGTCGACATCACCACTTTCATATAATTCAATCAAATTTTTAACACCTGATGCATTATCACTATAGGCCACTAATAAGGCATCAAGAGCATCATCCTCAAACGGATATTCTCTGTTTTCTGCACCAGCTTTATTAAGATAATAGTTAGACTCACTTATCGCTTTTGCTAACCTTCCTCTGATGAGCTGTTCGCCTGAATCAAGATCTGTAAACTCACTCAAGTCAAAATCAACATATTCATCATCTGAGTTTTGCCTCGTTACGCCTTGGAACACTGTTTCAGCAATTCTTTCAAAAGCTTCTGCTTTATTTATTGACGAGATATCATCTCCTTCGCCAACTGTGTAAATATCATTCTCTTCGCCTGCTCTCGCAAAGAAAACATTCATCATCTCGAGAAGGAAGGCATCCAATTCTTCACTATCCTCAAAATAGTCACCTGAGATAACGCTGATAAGCATAAGCTCAAACTCATCAACAGCAAGCTGTTCAAGTATATCATTGATGGCATTTTGTGACATCATGTCTTTATCATCACCATCAAGCTTACCAAATAAAGCAACAAGAGCTGATGGAAGCTCAACAAAAGACTCGCCATATTCATGCTCATCTCCGTTTTCACCAATGATTTCTGCTCTGATTTCACCAGCCGACATAGCGTCAAATTTAGTGATGTCTGAGCGATCTAATGCATCATTGATCTCATTTTGATCATTTTCACCGTCAACATATGTACCTAAAGTTTGTACAATTTCCATAAGAGACGCAAGTTGTTCATCATCTAAAGTGTCTGCATCAAGAGTATCAATTAAGCTGTTAATGATATCCACAATCTTTGAAACTTCATTAACATCTAAATCATGAATGTCGGCACGAGACTTAAACTCATTTCCAAATGTCGCAGTATGTAATATATGATCAAGTAAATCTATATTATCGAAACCTTCAAGGTCAATATCCTTTGTAGCATCATCACTATCTAGTAGCTTAGAAAGAACGGCTTTTAAATCATATCTATAGTCAGAAGGTGCGTTTGTCATTTCATCCTCGTCATTTGGTGGGGTCTCGTTGGGGGTTTCATCTTCTGAAGGTATAGCTTCAGATTTTGCGATAACAGCGTTAATTAAATCACTGTAATAACTTTGATTTTCGGAGTTAACATTTTCACTCCATGGGCTGTCAGAGAAAAGATTTGCAATATTTTCATCTTCAGTAAAGACTTCAAAAATCCAGTCTTTATTTTCAATAACGCCAGCTGGAATGTTACTCTCGTCAAAGCCATATTCATTCAATAGATCCTGATCAAAATCTTCTAAAATATTTTCAATTTCATCTGAAGACGTTGTGTTGTCTGGATCCATGAAAGATATTAAGAGCTGTGCAAAAAGAATTCTCTGAAGGTCTTCAAATTGCTCGTCTGTGAATAGCTTTTCGCCTGTAACTGGGTCAGTTCCACCCATTTTTTCTAAAAGTTCAGCAATAAACTGAGCTTGAAATTGGGTTGGTATAGCAAGCAAAACTTCAGTAACTTGTTGCAGTTTTGTTTCTGAATTTTCGCCATATCCATCACGTATAGTTAAAGCAGCATCTGCAAGATCAGCAAAGTTATAATCAGAACCAATGAGCTCTTCTTTTATTTTACCATCTGCATCGTAAATATCTTGCCCACCAAACTCATCCGCAATGACAGACTCAGATGAGCGGAACAAATCTCTTGCGCTATCCTGATATTGATTAAGTGTTTGTTCAAATAGTTCATCAAGTCTTTGATTTTCACTATCAGGAAAAAAACCATCTCTAAAAAACTCACTTAATGAAAGCGCAGAAGCTAAAACCGCTTTGCCCCTCGGGTTTTCATCTTCAACAGCATTAACGATTGCGTAAAAGGCTTCATCTTTATCTTGAGCATTATCAATAAGTAAATTGGTAAGCTCAGTGACGATTGCAGCTGTATTTGCACCAAACCTTTCACTCTCAATAAGAGCAGATAATAACGCAACATTGTCGCTAACGTCACCAGCCTCAAAGATCTCACCAATAGCGTCCAAGTTGCCTGCTTCGTAAAGCGCAATCAACTCTTCGAGAGTTTCACTATCTGAAGGTATCTCTTCGGATTTTGAGATAATAGAATTAATCAAATCACCATAGTATCTTTGGTTTTCGAAGCTAATATTTTCACTCCATGCACTATCAGAATAAAGATTTGCAATATTGTCATCTTGAGTAAAGACTTCAAATAACCAGTCTTTATTTTCTGTAACGCCAGATGGAATCTTACTCTCGTTAAAACCATATTCATCCAACAGATCTTGATCAAAATCCTCTAAAATTTTCTCGAACTCATCTGAAGATGTTGTATTATCCGCATCCATCAAGGATATTAAGAGCTGTGCAAAAAGAATTCTCTGAAGATCTTCAAACTGCTCATCTGTAAATAGCTTCTCGCCTGTAACTGGGTCAGTTCCACCCATTTTCTCAAGAAGCTCGGCAATAAACTGAGCTTGAAATTCAGTTGGTACAGCAAGCAACACTTCAGTAACTTGTTGCACTTTTGTTTTTGAATTTTCTCCGTATCCATCACGCAGAGTCAAAGCTTTTTCTGCAAGATCGGAAAGTATACCCAGATCGACATCTTCGCCACCAGCCGTAAGGAAAACATCTCTTATTTTACCATTTTCATCAAAAATAGCTTCTCTCGATGCACCGTCAAATTCATCCAGAATAACAGACTCGGCCGAACGGAAAAGATGACTCGCCCCATCTTGGTGTAAGATAAGTGCGTCATTTAAGATGTTATAAACTCTTTGTTTTTCACCTGAGCCAGGGTTAAAACTATTGCGATAATAATCATTTAATATGAGCGCTGAAGCCAAAACTGCTTTAACCCTTGGATCTGTATTATCACTTCCAACGACGTTCGAAATAGCATAGACTGCCTCGTCTTTATTCTCTGCACTGTCAATAAGTAAATTAGTAAGCTCAGCGACAATCGCAGCTGTATTTGCACCAAGTTTTTCACTTTCAATCAAGGCTGATAAGAGTTCAACATTATTATTTATATCTTCGGCTTCAAAAATTGCCACGATACCCGCAAGGTCATTGGCTTCATATAAATTGATTAAATTATCGACAGCATCACCACCCGGTAGCATTTCGCCATCCTTAGGAGGTTCATTAGATTGCGCAATCAGAGCATTGAGAACATCATCCTGGAATGTAAAGGTTCTATCAGTCCCACCAGCTTTGTTTAAATAATAATCTGACTGACTAATAGCCTGTGCTAAGCTGCCACGTATATTTTGCTCATCTTCCTCTAATCCTTCAAAGCTTTCACTCTGAAAAGCATTATAAATACCATTTTCTGCACCAGATACGCCCTCGAAAACTGTGTCAGCAATTCTCGCAAATGCCTCAGATTTATCAATAGTTGAAACACCATCATCAGCATCATCAGCATCAATAGCAAGGCTACCGTCAGGATCACCAATTGTGTAATTATTTGTCCCTCCGGGTCTGGAGAAATAAATATTCATCATTTCAAGAATAAAAGCATCAAGATCTTCACTATTTTCAAAGTAGTCACCTGAAATGACAGTCAGAAGCATCACTTCAAACTCATCAACGGCTAAATTCTTTAAAATCCCGTTTATGGCAGACTTTGGCTGGATGTCGGTGGTAGGTCTTCCAAATAACTCCACCAGAGCAATTGGAAGCTCTGCTGCATTATCACCATATTCATGATCACTAAACTCTGCACTAATTTCTTCTACAGTCTTATCTGCATATGAAGAACCGCCATAATTATATAAAGCTGCATCAATCTCTTCTTGATCGTTACCAACACCATCTGTAAATTTCTCTAATGTTGATACAATTTCTGTAAGATTATCGAGCTCATCTTCGTCAATGTCACCGCTATTATTCGTGATTAAGTTATTTATAATCTCTGTTAGGGCTGAAATCTCATCTACATCAAGGTCGTGAAGATCAGCACGAGAATCAAACTCGCCAGCAAATGATGTGCTGTCTAATATCTGATCAAGAAGATTGACTGTATCAAAGCCTTCAAGGTCAATATTTTTTGTGTCATTATCCGTTTCAAGCAATCTTGAAA
>JBCCNR010000043.1:0-9783 GCA_039025725.1 Pseudomonadota bacterium
ATAGACTTAAAACGCCATTGTGGATCCTTTCCAAGCGCAAATTATCGCTCTAAACATGATAAGAAAAATGTCATTGTCTGGTGTTCAAATGACTATCTTGGAATGGGGCAAAATAAAGATGTCATGGATGCTGCAAAAAACGCAATTGATGTGACTGGGGTTGGATCTGGCGGAACACGTAATATATCTGGTACAACGCATTTTCACGTTGATCTCGAAAATGAAATTGCACGCCTTCATAAAAAAGAGAAAGCTCTGTTATTCACTTCGGGATATGTGTCAAATTCAGCAACTTTAATGACTCTTGGAAAGCATCTTCCAAATTGTCACATTTTCTCAGATAAAGGCAATCATGCCTCGATGATTGAGGGGATTAAATTTTCAGGCGCACAGAAACATATTTTTGGGCATCTGGATATGGCTGACCTTGAGCGCAAATTGCAATCCGTACCTTTTAATGCATCGAAAATTATCGCTGTTGAAAGCGTATATTCCATGGATGGCAGCGTAAGTCCTTTACATGATATTATTGCTTTGGCGCGTAAATATAATGCCCTGACCTATGTCGATGAAGTTCATGCTGTTGGCCTATATGGGGAAACTGGTGGCGGGATTGCCGAAGAAATGGGTGTTTCTGATGATATTGATATCATCGAGGCCACGCTTGCAAAAGGTTTTGGGGTTGTTGGTGGTTACATTGCGGCCTCTGAGGCGATTGTTGATTTTGTGCGCAGCTATGCCCCGGGCTTTATTTTTACAACATCTCTTCCCCCTGCTATGGCTGCGGCGGCACATGCTTCTATTCGTCACGTTCGTCACTGCAAAAAAGAGCGCGCTCTTTTGCATGCACGCGCGAATTATTTAAAGATGCGCCTCGCGCAAGAGGGCTTCTGGGTCAAGCATAATTTTACACATATTGTGCCTTTAATGATTGGTGATCCGGTTATCACTAAAAATATTGCCGATATTCTTTTATCTGCTTTTGGGCATTATGTGCAGCCGATCAATTATCCGACTGTCCCTTATGGCACGGAGCGCATGCGCTTTACCCCTAACCCATGCCATAGTGAAGCGATGATTGATGATCTTGTCTATTCTTTGACAGAAATCAGAAAGCGTATTGGGCATGAGGCCTTTTCTCTCATGGATGATGGTGCTCAGAAGTCTGACACACAGGAAGCAGCCTTTGAGCTTTCTCCTGACACGAGAGAGATTGATAGATAGTGCTCTATAATCGTTCAAAACGAGATATAATTCTTATATGATTTCAGAAAAAGACTACCATCCAGAAGGCACTAAGATTAATTTATCCCTCACGGATCAAGCCCTTCAGGCGATCCTCCGGGGGGCGGCGCATAAGCGCCGGCAGCCAGTCGGCTGCTCTGGAGAAAAATTGATTTTAATGATTATGGTGTAATAGTCTTTGAAAAAAGAATAATATAGTGTACCATAAACCATAAGGTTATAGTTTATGGTTTATACTCATGAATTTAAAATCTCTTACAGAGAAAAAAAAGCACTTAGATAATTTGAGGCCGCTACCCGAGGCACTCATCCAGAATTTAGATGATTGGTTAAAGATCGAGCTCACATATAGCAGCAATGCCATTGAGGGCAATACGTTAACGCGTCGCGAAACTGCGCTTGTCGTTGAAAAAGGCTTAACAGTTGGGGGAAAATCTCTCATTGAACACCTTGAGGCTACAAATCATGCACAGGCCATTGATTGGGTCAAACAACAGATTACGCGTCATCCTACTGGTCTTTCTGAGTATGATATATTAAATATTCATTCTATTATCCTTAGAGGAATTGATGATTTTAATGCAGGACATTATCGTTCTATCCCCGTGCGTATTTCGGGGTCGACTGTTATTTTGCCCAATCCGCGTAAAGTTCCTGATTTGATGGGAGCTTTCATTAAAAAGTTAAACGCCTCATGTGATTTTCACCCTGTGTCTCTTGGCGCTGAAGCGCATTACGATCTGGTGACAATACATCCATTTGTTGATGGCAATGGGAGAACTGCAAGATTATTGATGAATATGATATTTATGATGTGTGGTTATCCTCCCGCGATCATTCGCAAACAAGATAGACTGAAATATATCAATGCTCTTGAGAAAGCGCAGCTGGGCGGATCAAAAGATGATTTTCTAAATATTATTATGCGTGCAGCGGAACGATCATTGGATATATATCTTAAAGCGATGCAGGGAGAAAACTTTCCTTTGGACGAAGATCCAAAATTACTTAAAATTGGTGCATTAGCAAAAGCAACACATACAAGTCATGCCACATTGCGTCATTGGATCAAAGAAGGGTTGGTGCAGGTCGCTGAAACCACTGCATCAGGGTATCAGCTTTTCCATTCTGATATGATCACATCTATTGAAAGAATAAAAGACCTTAAAAAACAGAGATTTTCTCTGCAGGAAATTAGAGGAAAAATATGATGTCTCTATTTCCAAAAGATTTCGCTTTTTCTTTCCTGACGATTGCAGGGTCTGACAATAGTGGCGGAGCAGGCCTGCAAGCGGATATAAAAACTGCTACGGTCTTGGGGGGCTATGCAGCCTCTGCTGTGACGGCGATTACTGTGCAAGATCGTTTTGGCGTAAAAAAATGTCAACATGTTGATGCCGCGCTTGTCTCTGAGCAAATCCTTTCGGTTCTTACAGATCGGCAGATTGATGTCATCAAGATTGGTATGCTGGGCTGCGCTGATATAGTCAAAAAAGTTGCGAATATATTAGAAGATTATCCTGATATAACAGTTATTCTTGATCCTGTTCTGGCTGCATCTGATGGTGCCGCACTGCTGGATGAGGATGCGATAGATATTTTAAAAAAGCGCCTTATGCCGCGTGCATATGTGATAACGCCTAACCTTCCTGAGCTTCGTATTTTATCTGGTATAAAGATAAGCTCTGTGAAAACAGCGCTCGCGGCCGGGCAAAAATTGCTTGAAGATGGAGCACAAAATCTCTTACTAAAGGGAGGCCATGCCTGCATCAC
This sequence comes from Pseudomonadota bacterium, assembly GCA_039025725.1. GTDB lineage: Bacteria > Pseudomonadota > Alphaproteobacteria > JBCCNR01 > JBCCNR01 > JBCCNR01. The sequence goes on from JBCCNR010000043.1 coordinate 3,019, forward strand.
AGAAGAGGTTACAGATATTTTACTGACGCCAGAAGGATCACATAAATTCTCTCTGCCTTATCTTGAAACACAAGCTGGGCATGGAACGGGATGTACTTTGGCGTCTGCGCTGGGATGTTATTTGGCAAAAGGTCATGCACTTATAGATGCTGTGCGCATGGCAAAGGAATATGTCTATAAAACATTGCAAAATGCGCCTGTTTCTGGCAAAGGAACGGACCCATTATGCCATAATTTTATAATGTTGTAAGAAGAAAGAGCAAAAGAGATTGCATGAAAATTTTATTCCTTGGTGATATTGTTGGTCGCCATGCAAGAGAGAAAATATATGACACGCTTCCGGGCTATATTGAGGCACATCAGATAGATTTTACGATCATTAATGCTGAAAATGCTGCTGGAGGGTTTGGGATCACACAAAAAATATCTCAGGATCTTTTTGACGCCGGCGCAGATGCTTTAACAATGGGCAATCACACTTGGGACAACCGTGAGATATATGGCTTTATTGACAAACAACCGCGTCTTATTCGTCCTGCCAATTATCCGAAGGGGACTCCCGGATATGGCGCATCTATGTTGCAATCGAAACAGGGCATGAATGTGCTGGTGGTGAATCTTTTGGGACGCGTTTTTATGCATCCAGTTCTGGATTGTCCCTTCGAAGTCATTGACAGAGAGCTTATAGGTGCCGCCTTAGGAGAATATTGCGATGCGATTATTGTGGATATGCATGCAGAAGCAACATCTGAAAAGCAATCTATTGGCTATTATCTTGATGGGCGTGTTTCTGCGGTGATTGGCTCACATACGCATGTGCCGACAGCCGATGAGAAAATCCTGCCCAAAGGGACGGCTTATCAGACGGATGCTGGAATGTGCGGTGTGTATGATTCTGTTTTGGGTATGGATAAGCAAGAGCCACTCTCTCGGTTTACAACAAAATTGAATAGCGGTCGCTATAAGCCGGCCGAGGGCAAAGCCACATTATGTGGCGCGATCATTCAAACAGATGACAAAACAGGGCTTGCGACAGATATTGAGCGCATAAAAATATAGCAGAATGCGGATTATAAATCCGCATTCTGCTATGTTAAAAGACTTTAGCAAAGTCTTTTAACCACTAGCGAAGCGTAGTGAATGCTCTCAAAATTCCATAAGAATTTTGTAGCAATCCAAGCTATAGACCGCCCGGTATCCGTCCTAGAACGGCGCCATCATTGCGTTGTCCGCCCGGCGTAGAATTGAACCGCCCAACATTTGAGAGGATTTGTTGAACAACATTAAGCTCTTTGCCGTATGTTGGGGTCTTATTCGTATTAATATCGATAATATTTCCATCTTTCAGGCCAAATTGATCGACATTTGCGAGCATATTTTCCTCGAATGTTAAGGCCGTCACTTTGCGATCAACGATTTCCGGCCGAAAAAAAGCATAACGTTCTTTTGTATAAGAAACATAATAAAGAATCTCTTTATCATCGCTTTCTTCCTCGATAGAGGCCGGGCCAAATTGCGCCAGAACCTGACTTTTTGATAGAGTATTGCGCTCAGCACTTTTGGTCAGGCGATCAGTTGCGTTGAACCCATGATAAGATTTAATCGGGCTACAGGATATTAAACCCCAACAAGATAATAAAATGAAAAGATATCGCATGAGTAAAGTTCCGCTTTTTATCACTTTATAATGAGATAATATCGTATATGCAATTTGAAATAAGCATTTTATATGGTAAATAGGATATTAATGGAGACCCTATGTCACTTTTTCGTAAGATATCATCTCTTTTTTTGCCTCAACCCCCAACACATAAAATGGCCGAAGATCTATATTGGAAAATCGTCGATAAAGCGCGCCATAAAGCGCTTTATATAGATTTTGGCATTAAAGATACGGTTGATGGGCGCTTTGACTCTGTCATGTTGCATATTTTTCCGCTTTTACGCTTCTTGCAGCGCAACAATGAAAATAGCCTTGCCACTGAAATATTAAATGTAATGATCAGTGATATGGATCGCTCTTTGCGTCAATCAGGGGTCGGAGACCCTTCTATTGCGCGTAAAATGCGCAAAATTGGCGAGGCCTATATGGGACGCGCAGAGGCATATCAGAAAGCTTTTGATGCTCTCCCTGAAAGAAAATTGCTTGAAGATGCGCTTTTTCGTAATGTTTATCGATCTGATGACGCATTGAAAGAAAATATATGTTTATTAACTGAATATATGATAAGCTATTATCAGGGCTATGAGAATTATAGCCTTGGTGATATGTTACCCTGTGTCGATCCAGTTCATGTGATGGAGAAACAGAATGTTGACTGATAATATTGTAACTCTTAAAGATGTCCTCAAAAAGAGAGAAATCGAAGATGTTTTCACCTTTTCTGACCAACAAAAACAAGATCTTATTCAGGAATGTGACCTTTTAGACATTAGATCGCTTAAGGCTGATCTTAAAATTTATCCTATTGTGAATAATAAGGGGATCGGCGTTGAGGCCAAAATCAAAGCTGACATCATACATCCCTGCGTTGTAACCTTGGGGCCAGTGACTCAAAAAATAAGAGAATTTGTATTTCTGCGTTTTGTCCCTGAAAATCATGAAGAAGATGGCCATATCACGCATGATTCAATTTATTTGAATAAAAAGCTTGATTTCTATGACACAGAAGAGCTGATAAATGATCAGATTGATCTTTATAATATCATCCGAGAGCATGTTGTCATTGCGCTTGATCCCCTGCCCCGTGTTGCGAATGCTGAATTTAAGGGCTACACATCTGGGAATTTAACAGAAGAAGAGCGGCAAATTGTTGAGAAAAATACCTCTTTGATTGCTGAAGGATATATTCCAAATCAATCGGATAATCCATTCTCTGTTTTGGCAGACCTTAAAAAGCGGATGTGATTACGCACTTCTTTTTTGTCGTATAGCGCGTTTTTTCATATCATTTTCTATCGCAATTTTGATCTCAACGTCAGAAATTTTACGCAAGATAGAGTGTGCAGTCCCGATAATATAAGTCTCGATTTTTTTATCAGGATAGAGCTCTTTCAGCGCATAATAGTAAAATGCCATCTGTAAAACATAATTTTGTTTCACTGGTGATGTTTCAGTCAAAGCCTGATCGCTTTTATAATCAGCAATGATGATGGTCTCTTCGGTTATGATCATACGATCAACCTGTCCTGAAATCGAAATCCCGCCAAGAGACATGATCTGACCCGTTATGGGCACTTCGGAAAATCCATCAGAAGAGAGAAGCAGCATCATCTCTGGATTTTCAATCAGAGCCATAATCTCTGTCGTGGTTTTATGTGTGTCATCCTCAGAGAGCGCACCCGATGCCATATGAGAAAGGAGTTTTTTTTCTATCAAAGTTTCCCGTTTTTCTGGCGCAATATGTGGGATAATTTCGAGGATATTATGAATAATTGTACCGCGTTTCTGGGCGAATAAACTCTTTTGAGTGATATTTTTATTTTGAGAGCCATCATTTTCATATGCTTTAGAGGGCGCAATATGATGCGGCATTGCTGCCTCCTCTATAAAAGGCTGTTTTTGCGCCCAATCTGGGAGCTCTGTTTTTGAAGCCTCTGGAAAAGACGTGTTTGCCTCACTTAATTCTAAGCTCTCTTCACTTGTCATTTCGTCACTATATATATAGGTCGGATATTCTGGGTGCTCATTATTTTCGGCCTCCACCGCCCCATCCAGTGTTTTTAAACCCTCACGAATAAAGTGATACCAACATTTTTCAGAAAGTTTTTTTAACTCACCCGAAGGTGCTTTTTTGAGAATACCATCAATATAAATGCGATCTTTTGCGCGTGTCAACGCAACATAAAGCAACCGACGATATTCATTATCTTGCTCTTCTTCTAGTTGGCCTTTTACAGATTGAAAAGCATCTGACTTTTGATCTCCTTTAATCCAGATCGGACAATCAGCTCCGTCGGGGAGCTCGAAAGATTTATATATCCGCTTCATATCCGGTACATCTGTTGTATCTGGAAGAAAGACAATCGGAGCCTCAAGCCCCTTGGCGCCATGTACAGTCATAATTCTGATTTCATCAGCAACATGTTCCGGGTCACGTTTAATATCTGAGCTAAAATTTTTGACATAATGTAGAAAGCTCTGCAAAGAAGGCACATGGTCTCGATCATGCCCCATCGCCAGAGAAAGGAGCTCATCAAGCGCATCGATAGATTCTTCCCCAAGCTGCGCCGTAAGTTTTTTCCGTCCATTATATTCCGATAAAATCATCGCCAGAAATTCATATGGAGGAATAAAATCTGATCTTTTTAAAAGAGATTTCAGGAAAATAGATGTGGTTTCAAAAATCTTTTTATCTTTGTTCGCCTTCAGCGCAGACCATAAAGTGCCTGTCCGGCCATAGGCGAGCGCAAATAATTCTTCCTCTGTGATGCCACATAGAGGCGATTTTAACAAAGCAGCCAGATTGAGATCATCTTCCGGGAAGAGCACAAATTGTACGGCAGCCAATATATCTAAAACAGCAATATTATCCAATAATGACAATCTATCCGCGCCGGCAACTGGAATATTTTGCTTTTTCAATTCTGAAATCAATAAATTTTGTAAAGTTCCACGGCGCCTGACAAGGATGATAATATCTTTCGGGCGCGGAGGCATATGGGTGGAGGGCAAAATAATCTGCTCTGTTAAGAGAGAGCTTATCTGCGCAACCACATTTTTTGCCAGCTTTGCAGTTGCATTCTCCGGCGGCGGCTGATCAAGCGGCGCAGACCATATGCGTATATCTTCTTCATTTTCAGCCGTCACAGGCGCGTTTAAGCGAATATATCCGGGCCCTTTATGGGCAACAGCATGATGCTCTATTGCTTTATGCGCATCGAATTGCACACCTTTTGCGGCGGTCTTATCCTGAAAAATATGATCAACCAGCTTTAAAATTGCTGGCGCGGAGCGAAAAGAGCCCAATAATGTCGTTGCAAGCCATTTGCCATCATATAAAGCGACTTTCTGTGCAAAATCATCACGCCTCAGCGCCATTTGATAAGGATCTGCGCCCTGAAAACGATAGATTGATTGCTTTTCATCGCCGACTGCGAAGAGTGTCCGATGGCCCTCATGATCTATAAAAAATTCATCTGTGATCGCGTGAATAATATCCCATTGCTCTGGTGAAGTATCCTGAGCCTCATCGACAAGAATATGATCGAGCCCCCCATCAAGCTTGTAAAGCACCCAGCTTGCGGCCTCACTATCACAGAGCAATGCACGTGTTTTATCAATAAGATCATCATAATCGAATAAGGCATTTTCTTCTTTATAGTCCTGATAATAACTATATATAGCAATCATAATCCGCGAAAGATCTTCCGTCATATGATATAAATCAAGCTTTTTGAGCTCATGAAAAAGCGCATAGAATTGGGCCTGCAAAGCCTGGAGTGCATCATATATAGGCTGAAATTTTTGAATTTTATCATTATTCATCAGCCTTTTGCGGCATTCATTTTTTTGCGTCAGCAACAAAGCTGCGCATTTTTCAAAAATAATAGCATTATCAGCATGGCGATGATCCAGAACTATCTTGATCGCTAAGGATGTTGTGAGATCATCTTTTTTGCCATCTGCCAGCGCCGACTGAGCCGCCGCCAGCATATCCCAATCAATACTTTTTACAAATTCAGCTTGCAGATCGCCAATATTATGATCATTTTCAAGCTCAAGAAAATGCGCGAGCGCTTCTGGATTCCAAAAAGGAACATTTTTAAGCTGGCACTTACGATAAATTGATTTTGATGCAGATAAGAAATCTAACAGTTGTGATCTGTTAAACTCAAGAGAGATATTTTGCACAGCTTTAAAAAGCAATTTCTGCGCATCAGAGCCAGAACTATGGGAGGTTATAACATCCAGAGCCTCTTGAAAAATCAATCTGATATCAGCATCCTGAAGAATTTTAAAATCTGCTCTGATCTTGGCTTCAACCGGGAAGCGCTTTAAGATATGCTCGCAGAAAGCATGAATTGTTTGTATCTTGAGACCGCCGGGCGTTTCAAGCGCGCGCGCAAAAAGTCTGCGTGCTGCAATCAGACCTTGCTGATCAGGCGTTTCTCCGGTGAGCTCACATATTTCTTTTGCAAGTCTTGCATCATCATATGCAATCCAATGTCCCAATCGAGCAAAAAGACGCTCTGACATTTCTGCTGCTGCTGCCTTTGTATAAGTCATACATAGAATTTTTGCCGGAAGTGCATTATATGGCGGCAACAACATCCGAATGATACGATCCACCAGAACGCGTGTTTTCCCGGCACCAGCATTTGCCGATACCCAAACAGAGCATTCCGGATTTGCTGCGGCTGCTTGTTGTGCAATATGCTCTTGTCTTAAACTTTCAATCGTCATGATCATTACGAACTTTACTTTTTATCAAAAGCACCCTACCCTATCTGCGGAATAGTGAAAAGGACTATTCTGGAGCGTTAGAACCTCCTGCACATAAGCGATAAGTCTAATCGTTAAAGACTTCATTATCTCGATCTTTCAGGTCGGGGCGATGGCGTTATACAACAGGTCTATGACTAAAAGCGTCATGATCGTTCTTATGTGCGATGTTCTAACTTCCCCGATCATCAGAAATTTCTGGTGATCTTTTCATTTGGAACATGCAAAAGGGAGAACAACCATGCGACATATCACAGAGCTAGACATTTACATTAACGACAAAATCAAAGAATATCGGAAATCATGCGGCCTCACGCAGG
>JBCCNR010000044.1:0-9758 GCA_039025725.1 Pseudomonadota bacterium
CGATTGATCAAATCTCAAACCTTATCAAAAACTTAAAAACAGACCCGAACTCGAGGCGACATATTGTCACCGCATGGAACCCGGCAGATTTACCAGATATGGCGCTTTCTCCGTGTCATTGTATGTTTCAATTTTATGTGTCGGATGGGAAACTCTCTTGCCAGCTTTATCAGAGATCGGCAGATATCTTTCTGGGTGTGCCTTTTAATATTGCGTCATATGCATTGCTTACGATGATGATTGCGCAAGTAACCGGTCTTGATTATGGAGACTTTATTCATACATTTGGTGATCTCCACCTCTATAACAATCATGTTGAACAGGCAAAATTACAATTAACACGTACGCCAAAGGAGAAACTTCCTACACTTACGCTGAATAAAAATATAGCTTCTATCTTTGATTTTAAATTTGATGACTTTATTTTAACAGGGTATGACCCACATCCACATATCAAGGCTGCAGTTGCCGTTTGAGTTTACATGACAAAAATTATCATTATCGCAGCTTGTGCAAAAAATGGGACTATCGGGAAAGATGGGCATATGCCCTGGCATTTGCCTGAAGATCTCAAATTCTTTAAGAAAACGACATTAGAATCGCCAATGATTATGGGACGTGTGACGCGTGATAGCTTCGGCCCTACCCCACTGCCCAAAAGGCCGCATATTGTCGTGACCCGTAATAAAGACTATAGCGCCCAGCAGAGCGTCATAAAATATAGCATTGAGGATGCAATTTCATTTGCAAAAGAAACTTATCCAGATAAAAATATCTATGTTATCGGCGGAGCAGACATATATAAACAATCTTTACCATTTGCCGATGAGATCATTCTCTCTGAAATTCATGAGGCCTATGACGGAGACCGCACTTTCCCTGAATTTGACCATTCTCTTTATATTAAGCAGCTTATTGAGGACTATAAAGATTTTACGGTCTGGTCATACCTGAAAAAGTATGGCATGAACAAGCGAGAGTAATACCAAAGAAAACAGGCATGACCAGCTTACTACTGCTTCATAATTCTTAAAATCAGGATATACAGAAATCCAAAAACGGTCGCTGAGCCTGTCGAAGCGTAAGTTTTTTAAGATTATTTCAGTGTTTTCTTGTCCCTAACACCCTTCGCGCCCTTCAACAAGCTCAGGGACCGCTCAAGGCAACAAAAGGATATACAGAAATCCAAAAACGGTCGCTGAGCCTGTCGAAGCGTAAGTTTTTTTAAGATTATTTCAGGGTTTTCCTTGCCCCTAACACCCTTCGACAAGCTCAGGGATCGCCCAAAGATCTCACAGGGCAACAAAAGAACCTACCTTAAAAAATTTTAGTTTCAGTAATTATGCTGCACTACTTCTTCAATGCTGATAAAGCTGCGAATGGGTTGTTCTCATCCTTAACCTTATGCGTTCCCGGCATATTAACATAAGGTGAATTAACGGGCTTTGAAGATTTTTTATTATCATTTGATTGATGGCTTTTTTTATTTGAAGCATGTGACTTGTTTTTCTTTTTGGCCTTATCGGTCTTACTATCACCCTTTTTATGCTTATCGCCTGTTTTATGTGACGCTTTCTTATGATGTGTTTTCTTCTTCGCGCAGTGATTGGCCCAAAACCATATTTTCTTTTCGACTTCTGTTTCAATCATTTCAGTAGATGAGGCTTTATCACTCTCATTATCACTTTTTGCCTCATCATTCGTATTTTGTAAGGCTTCAGTCACATCTGCTTCTTGCGAGGGCTCTATTGAAGTAGTACTCTCTTCAATCTCTGTCTTTATATCTTCTTCAGTGGCCTCAGCGACAATATCTTTGGAAAGCTCTTCATCTGCATCATCTTTTTTGTCACTTTCTACAGTAGGCTTTACAGTCAAGACCTTCACCACCTCTGAACGATAACTATATCCAAGGCTTTTTAAAATAGCATCAAAAGCATCCCCGGATTTTCCAACAAATGACATATGTTGTGCAGTAATCTCGAACTCTCCGTTAGGGTTCGTTTCAGACTTCATCGCAAGTGAGCGCACTGCATCAGCCAGCTTTTCTATCATATCCGCCCGAACGGCATATTGACCACAGACCTTATAGCCCACAATCGCGTAATACCCCTCAGGGAGGTCTGGGTTATAAGCTATTGTTACAACACCAGCAGGCGGAGACTCCGGAACAGCCTCAAGGTCATTATATAATGCCCATAAGATAAGCTTAATCTCCTGTGCCATTGGCTTCAATATATCCCTGACGAAAACACCATATTGCGCAAAGCGAACGCCAGATTTTCGTAACTTTGTGCGCTCTTCAGTCCCAATTTTACGCACAATGTCATCGACATCACTGCGAACCAGATAACCCATACCTTGAACGAGTTTATCAACAAATATCTTACCATCCTCGGAGAGCTCTTCTGTCTTACGGACGACTTCCAATGGATCAAGTGCAAGATTGATCTGCCTTTTTATCCGACTTTGAATATGTAGCGCCAATCTTGCAAGCGGCAAACCTTCAATACGTGCATCTACATGAATGTCAAAATCCGGCGCCAAAATCTCGTCTGTCTTTTTAAGCTTAGCGATAATCGCGCCTTTTCTGCGGATTGTGAAGTCATTTTCTATACGAAGCGCAGCATCACCTTCATTGATAAGCTGATCAATCTGGCTCTCTAATGTCTGGGTGATGAATGTATTCACATCCTCAGTCACAGCCTCATCAGAGGCATCTTCTTTTTTCTGGAATATAAACCCATCAATCTGGCCTATAATCTGGCCGTCAACAGAAATCTCATTATTATCATTTTTCTCCAAAATACTCTCCTAATACCAGAAGCCCTTTTTCTTGTAGATGCAACATATCCTCTATCCGTTCCATATAGCAACTTTTAACACGCACTTCATATACTGACAATATGGAATATCAATAATCAGACATCACTTTTTAAAGCGCTGATAAAGGCTTCTTGCGGGATATTAACACGCCCAAATGCACGCATCCTTGCCTTACCCTTCTTCTGTTTTTCCAGAAGTTTCTTCTTACGGGAAATATCTCCACCATAACATTTCGCTGTTACATCTTTGCGCATGGCCGAAATAGTTTCACGCGCAATAATACGCCCCCCCAAAGCAGCCTGAATAGGAATCTGAAACATATGCCTTGGAATAAGGTCTTTAAGTTTCTCGCACATACTGCGCCCACGGAATTCTGCTCTGTCACGATGAACAATACTAGATAAAGCATCGACAGGCTCAGAATTCACTAAAATCTGCATTTTTACAAGTGGCCCTACCTCATAGCTATCTGCCTCATAGTCAAAGCTTGCATAACCGCGCGACACAGATTTTAGGCGATCGTAAAAATCAAAAACAATCTCATTGAGAGGCAATCTATAAACAAGCTGCGCACGCGTCCCAACATAACTAAGGTTTATTTGCGTTCCACGGCGATCCTCGCATAATTTCAAAACAGCACCTAAATAATCATCCGGTACGTAAATCGTTGCCTTAATCCATGGCTCACTTATCGTATCTATCAGTGTTGGGTCAGGCATATCTGCTGGATTATGTAATTCAATCTCTTCACCCTTTACAGTAAGAAGCTTATATACAACAGATGGCGCAGTCGTAATCAAATCGACATTATATTCACGGTCCAGACGCTCTCGGATGATCTCAAGATGTAAAAGCCCAAGAAAACCACATCTAAACCCAAAACCAAGTGCCGCAGAATTTTCCATCTCATAGGTAAAACTCGCATCATTAAGGGCAAGCTTCTCTAAAGAGGATCGTAAATGCTCAAATTCAGATGTATCAACTGGGAATAACCCACAGAACACAACAGACTGAACTTCACGAAATCCTTCAAGCGGTGCATCACATGGAGATTTTGCATCTGTAATAGTATCCCCAACCTTCGCATCAGAAACCTGTTTGATCGCACCCGTTATAAAACCCAGCTCCCCTGGCCAGAGCGCATCCACCATAACTTGCTTTGGCGTGAAATGCCCGACCCTATCAGCGCCATATTGTGCTCCGTTGGACATAAATTTGATTTTCTGATTTTTATTGAGCTTCCCTTCCATAATACGGACAAGTACCACAACCCCAAGATAGGGGTCATACCAGGAATCAACGATCAAAGCCTTTAATGGCTTATTAACATCTCCGGATGGGGCCGGAATAATTTGCGCAATCTGCTCAAGGACCTGATCAATATTTAAACCCGTCTTTGCAGAAATCCCGATAGCATCAGCACAATCAAGGCCAATCATATCTTCAATTTCTTCTTTTACACGTTCAGGCTCGGCTGCGGGCAGGTCAATCTTATTTAAGACCGGAATGATCTCATGATCAGCATCCAAGGCCTGATATACATTCGCAAGAGTCTGTGCCTCTACGCCCTGCGCAGCATCGACAACCAGCAATGACCCCTCACAGGCCTTTAATGATCTCGAAACCTCATAGGCAAAGTCAACATGACCCGGCGTGTCAATCAGATTATAAACATAATCTGTTCCATCCTTGGCTTTATAGTTCAAACGCACAGTCTGCGACTTGATGGTTATACCGCGCTCTTTTTCAATCTCCATATTATCCAGCACTTGCTCTGACATTTCGCGATCAGTCAGACCGCCACATATCTGTATAATGCGATCTGCAAGTGTAGACTTTCCGTGATCAATATGCGCTATGATCGAAAAGTTCCGGATTTTAGTAATATCTGTCATTTGCTTAAAAGGGTATGGCTTACGGAGGTTTATTGATTAGAGCAGCCTTGCCAGAATGTCAACTAAGCCATAAACTCGAACTTTTATTTCTGCTTTTTTATACGCTTTGAAACGCCTCCCAGAAAGGAGTATAACTTTGATAGATTTCAGCCTCTCTTGAGGGCCTTATTTGAACATTTTTAAATGCCCGATTTAAGTAAGGTCATACTATAGTTATTTTGAGCTCATTTTGAAGCCATTTTTAGAGCTCTTTCTGCATATAAAGTTATACTGCCCTCTGTTCAGGCATAACCGCCCCCCTCTTTTTAGAAAATCGAGCGAAAAATTGTCAATCACCGGTATAACTTTTCCTCAAAAAAATAATTCTTCGCATTTTGAGAAATATTTTTGGTAAGACCGTGGAAAAAATCACGCATCATTTCGGAAAATTTCCTCAAAAAAATTTTACAGATCTTTTTTGAAACTTTTTTTTGGTCATACTGAACAGCTATCAAAAAACATCACGCGACCATGCTCAAAACCTCTCTCGGATATGCCTAAAATTTCCTGATTATTTTCCACAACCAAAATCTGGCTGAAATCATAGCAATCATTCAAAATCTATTCAAGGTAGTAATTCACCGAAATAATTTTGACAAAAATAAAATTTTTTTGCTTTTTTCCCCTTATATGCGGCCCCGACAGAGGCAATCTTAACAGTGGAGTAATCATAATCTTCTATAATAATTGCTGGTACCAATTGTCTTTCGTAGTTTGTAACTTGTATGAGTAAGCTTTGTAACAAGCATTCACTTCCAACCTTAACAGCAGCATTATGCTTGATGCTGTTGCCGGATACCGCATATGGTAATCCCGCCGGTGGTGTCGTTACGAAAGGCCAAGCAACATTTACAACAACAGATAAAAAACTAGATATTCATCAGCAAACTGACAAGGCTGTGATTGACTGGCAAACTTTCGATATCGAACTTGACGAGCATACACAATTCCATCAGCCAAATTCATCATCAACAACTCTGAACCGTGTGCATGATTCTGACCCCTCAAAAATCCTGGGTAAACTCAGTGCAAATGGGAACGTCATTTTGATCAATCCAAATGGTGTATTTTTTGGAGAAAATTCTCGTGTTGATGTAAACGGTTTACTCGCTACGACATCCGACATCAACAATGATGATTTCATGTCCGGAAATATGCAGTTTGATATGCCGGGTAATCCCGATGCAAAAATTATCAATGAAGGACGTATTACCGCGAAGGAAGCCGGACTGGTCGGGCTGGTCGCGCCACATGTTGAAAATCGCGGAACCATTCAGGCACGTCTCGGTCGGGTAGAACTTTCATCCGGCGACAGCTTTACCTTCGACATGTATGGCGATGGGCTGATCGAAATTGAAGCAAGCGATAATCTTGTATCACAACTTGTGCGCAATAGTGGCGATATCAGCGCGGATGGTGGTATCATTGAAATTACTGCATCCGAAGGAAAATCAATTGTTGATAGCCTTGTTGAAGTAAATGGAACCGTAACAGCCTATGCTGTGAATGATAAATCCGGTGAAATCCTGATCACATCTGATGGCAGCGGCCCTGCGCACAACAAGATTGTTTCTGTCCCTGATGCCTTGATTGCGGTTTCTGGTGATGGATCAAACATCAAAATTGGCGGGGATTATCTTGGGACAGGCGATACACCAAAGACAGATTACACTTATATAGGGAAAAATACGAATATTATCGCAGAAGGCCTTAACACAGAAGTCATTGTCTGGTCAGAGAAAACCACAATCTATGATGGATATATTGAGGCAGTTAATGGTTTTGTTGAGACCTCTGGTAAAGAGATTTTAAGTGCAACAGGGAATGTTCTTGCTGAAACATGGCTGTTAGACCCTTATAATATTACAATTCAAGATGCTGGTCCCGATGATAGTGTAACCGGTTCACCTGATTTTACATCAACAAACTTCAATGCTGTTCTTACAACAGCTTCAATTGAAGCGGCACTTAATAACGGAACTGATGTTACTATCCAAACGGGCGCTGGAGGGCCACAGTTCGGTCAAATTGATGTAAACAACCCAATTGAGAAAACGTCTGGAGGGAGCGCAAGTTTAACTTTAAACGCAAACAATAAAATTGAAATAAATGCTAACATTATATCTACGAGTAATGCACTGGATTTAATACTTCTAGCGGATAGTAATGGGGGGGGAAGTGGAGCTATCAACATTGCCAATGTCACAATAACGACCAATGGTGGAGATATAACCTTTGGTGGTAAATATGACCCTGATGGTGTAGGCAGCGAATATGGGGCCGATTTTGCAGTTGGCACAACTGGAAATAGGCGAGGCATTTTATTAGACAATGTAGATATTTCAACAGGCGCAGGTAACATTTCTATTAAAGGTGTAGGTCACTTAGCCAGTACATCAAATATAGTAGCTGGTGTTTTTATTAATACGGGCACCACCATAACGACAACTTCTGGAAATATTACAATTTTTGGCATTGGTGGCGGCGGAACAGGAAATGCCTACGGTGTTGGAATTGAAAGCACATCTACAATAACCACAACAAATGGTGATGTTAATATTACAGGAGTTGGGGGAACATTGGGTTCCGGAGATAATAATATCGGTATTTTGGTAGATAATTCAAGCAGTATAACAAGCGACGGAACGACATCTGCAGCAGGGAATATTACACTTAATGGAACTGCTGGCGGCGGGGCCAATGGAAGCCATGGTATCAAAATTGACCGAGATTCAAATGTTATCGCTGACTATGGACTTATCGATATAACCGGTATTGGTTCTACCACAGCTACCGGAAGCAGCCATGGCATACTTTTACGTCACAATTCAACAGTTGGCTCTACAGGTAGTGGGAATATAACGCTAACTGGTGTCGCAGGTACAACAGGCACTGACAGTAATAGCATATCTTTCAGATCTACAAGCCCTATCATAGGTGGAAGCTCTGCAACTGGAGATATATCATTCATTATTGACAGCTATCAGGTTATTAACGCACCAACAATTCAAACAACAGGCACTGTCACATTTGCACCATACACCAACAGCACAACAATTGGCGTCGGTGGAGGCACAGGGGACCTACAGATTGATAGCACCTTCCTAGGATATTTGAATAGTAGTGTCACGGGTATTACCATCGGTAGCAGCAGTGCAACAGGTGCTATTAACTTTGGCACTTATAACTGGGGGGCAGATGATTTAACTGTTCTTTCCGATAGTGGAGCAATTACATTTAGTGGTGATCAGACCAGTATTGAAGATCTTGTCATTACAACCGGAGCAAACCTTACCATAGATAATGCGCTTACCGCATCTGGTAATCTAACATTACAAACAGACGGAACTTTTACTTTAAATGATACGATTTCTTCTACATCTTCAGGTAATATAGACATCAGAACCGACAATTTTGCGACTGGAACATCCTCTGTTATTCAAACTTCCGGCGATGTTACCCTGGCACCATTTGCGAATAGTACAACAGTTGGCGTTGCTGGCGGAACAGGAAGCTTGCAGCTTAGCAGTACCATTTTGGGCTATCTTCATAGTGACGTCACCGGCATTACCATTGGACGCAGCGATGGGACTGGTGCAGTCAATTTCGGCGCAAATAGCTGGGGGAGTGACAATCTCAACATCCTTTCCGACACTGGTCTCATTACATTTAGCGGTGCACAAACCAATATCGCAGACTTAAATATTAACACATCAGCGAACCTTACAATCGGTAGTGCCCTTTCAGGAACAGGTGATTTCTACTTACAAACTGGTGGAACATTTACCCTTAATGATACAATCACATCTTCATCAAGCGGGAATACCGCTATAGCCATTGACGCAACAAATGACTTTATTAATAGTGCTGGCTCTTCTGCTTTATCTGCTGCCAGCAGTCGCTGGATTGTCTATAGCGATAGCCCTGTAGATAACCAAAATAATGGCTTACTGCCAAACGCATCCGACTTTGGCAAGACATATGCAAGTGATGCACCATCAACATTTACCGCCGGACAGGATTTTTATGTTTATGCAACATCAACACGGCCAATCCTAGCATTCAATGTTGGAAATGACAATGTAACATATGGTTCTGCATATTCAGGAACGCCTTCTATTACCTATGTCTCCGGCCTCCTCGGAGATGACACTTTAGGTACAATTGGTCAAACAGGAAGTGCAAGCAGTGTTTCAACTCCGTATTCATCCGGAGATAATGTTGGATCATATGCACTTAGCGCCACCCAAGGCGACCTTGCTAATGTACTTGGATACACGTATGCCTTCAATGATGGTACTTTAACCGTTGACCCATTAGAGCTCTCAATTGATACTGTAGATTTCAATGATAAAGTCTATGATGGCACAACAAATGGAACAGCTATTATTGCTTTCTCTAATATTTACAGCGGAGATAATGTTACGGCAAATGCTACAACAATTTTTGACAATCCAAATGTTGGCTTCCGAGATGTGTCATTATCTGGTGCTTCTCTATCTGGAACAGATAGCGGAAACTATACTCTTCCGTCTCTTTCAGGCTTCGATAGTGTGGCGGAAATTACACCTTTGGCTTTAATAATCGATACAGTTGACTATAGTGATAAAGTTTACGATGGGACGACCAATGTAGCTGCTACAGTAAGCTTCTCTAATATTGTCAGCGGTGATAGTGTAACAGCTGATGTAACAGCAACCTCCGACAGCAAGAATGTAGGTTTTCGCAATGTATCTTTATCAGGAGGTAGCCTCTCAGGTACTGACAATGGGAACTATTCTCTACCATCTTTATCAGGCTATGATAGTACAATTGAAATCACACAGCTCGCGCTCATCATCGATACCATCGATGTCGCAGATAAAGTCTATGATGGAAATACCACCGCAACCCTAAACAGCGTCTCCTTCAGCAATATCATATCCGGCGATACCGTCTCATTCTCCGGCGCAACCGCAACCTTCGATGATAAAAATGTCGGAACCAATAAAACAGTAAGCC
>JBCCNR010000045.1:0-9623 GCA_039025725.1 Pseudomonadota bacterium
CGTCGTCTGGCCTTAAGAGGATAAATTTTATTTTTATCAATAATATGAAATATTTTTGCACGATAGGCATTGAGAACTTTTTTAAGAGTTTCTCCTGAAATTTGCGCTCCTTTGGCCTGTTTGGACTCTGCTTTGTTAATAGACCCTGTTGAACTTTGTGCAGATTTATGCAAGCTCTTTGTTGCTGTTGGTTTGCTTATATCCTGCTTCTGCTCTTTTTGATGCTTCAACTTTACTTTCTCAGGCTTTTTTTCAATCTTCTTTTCAGGTAGCTTTGGCTTTGGCTTTGGCTTTGGCTTTGGCTTTGGCTTTGGCTTTGGCTTTGGAGTTTTCTTCTTAGGTACAGTTTTCGAAAGCTTTTTCTGGGTTTTCTTTTTTTCTTTTATTTGCTGTGTTTTAGGTCTTGAGGCAGGCGATTTGACAGTAGAAGGTGCCCGCACAAATGCTACATCCATCACCAAATTCTGTGTTATTGGTGCTTTGGGCAGTTGTTTTATATCCTGCGTATTAGACATAAAAAGGCATAATAAAATACCATGCCCTATAAGTGAGGACAAAAAAGTCAGTCGCCCGAGCTTAAACATGAATAAGAGTCCGCATAATGGAGAGCTGTTATGAATTCCTTTTGGTTCTTTTCAGCAACATCATATACCCCAAAATTGTCGCAATCACAGCAAAAGAAAGCAGGAGAACGATCAAAATATCACGATTTTTAGGACCAATCAGCGGCCTTAGGAAATTCCATTTATGCAGGAATGAAAATGAATATGTTTCATAACGCTGATTATTGATCAGGCGATCTATCAGAACGCCTGTTGCGGGGTCTATGAAGATCATATCTCCTTCGGGGAGAGCCGTATTAATTTGCCATGCCGGCAGGCGTTTATTTCTAAAATCATAATGCGGACCGAAATGCGTAATGATTTTGGTATCTTTAATATGATGATCTTGTAGATCACGATGTTTCTTTGCATAAAAAATTGCCATATCCCGATCAGAGAGAGATGTCTCTTTTCCGGTTTTTGCATCAATATAGAGAGCTGATTTTTCGAATGGTACTCCATTATATCTGGATTGACGCGAGATATTTTCTCCCATTTTCCCTTTTGGAAGGCTTAAACGGTAAAGCAATTTTTGATCTGGCCCTTCAATCAGAGACAGCGCATTGAAGCGATTATTTTTGTAAAGTGAAATCCAGTCTCCGGATCTGTCTAACTCAGCCGTCTGAAGATTTATCTGATCTCCAATTTTCAGGCCCCGAAAGTTGGGCATATAAGCCATTTGCAAAAGATGATAAATCCCACTGACAGAAAAGAATAAGAGCGGTATAAAAATCGCATAAGATAAATAGCGATGCCATCTTCGTGGCGCCTGTTTGATCTTTCTTTTTGGCATCATAAAAAGCATAAATATTCCTGTTATGCTCATGATCGTAAGGCTTATTAAAAAAATCATCATCATCCAGACGCGCGCATCATCTGCATTATCAAGCCAGCTCCATGTATGAAATGCGCGAAAAATAGTCTGTATATCTTTTTTATAATTATTGGATAGACTGCCCAATGCGCTTAATTCTGTGTAAATATATGCTGTTCTTTGGTCCTCAACTGCGAACTGGACCTTATAAACCGGAAGCAACCTATTGACCCACGGATAGTCACTGTTAAATTCTGTTTGGAAAGATATATCGGCGATATTGGCATCATTCAGCCCAGTATAATATCGCGCGAGCCATTTTGCATATTCTGCATCGAAATGTTCAAGCTCGGTTCTTGTCCCAAGATCAAAATAGCGTCTGGGTGCATTATGATCTTGCGTGACTTGTAAAAGCTTATCATCTGCAAAAGGCACAATTTTTACAATATGAGCAGATGTTATATTATATTTTTCCAGTATATACGGAAGAGCCTGTATATCCTCGGCATTAATTTGCGCTTGCGGAGGAAAAAACGCCGTTGCTTTCGGGCCCGTCCATGACATCAGCGGATGAGTCATGCCAGATAAAGCAAAAATCAATAAGGCTACTCCGCCAATCCAGGATATTATTTTATGATATTTGACATTATAACGCAAAAAAGTGACTTTAAATTTGGGCATAGACTACTCGTTGAATATCTTTATAAATATGAAAAGACTCCTGCATCAGCAGAAGTCTTTAAATGTGTAAAATTATAATTTCGCGCGAATACCCGCAAAGACCGTACGCGGATTGCCCGGACGATAATTGATCAAAGATGTCGGCGAAGGCTGCCTGCTGGTCAGCACGGAATAACGTCGATCTGTGATATTCAATAAACGTCCATAAATTTCAACATCATCGTTAATCTCATAAGCCGTGCGGAAATTGAAAAGATTATGCCCTTCATATTCGGATGTGTTGGTTTCATCGACATAATATTCTCCCAGATGTTCCCATTCCACTTCGAAGCGAGTCCCATCCAACGCCTTTGGCTTATATTCAACCACAAGATTTCCGATTGTTGTCGGTGCACGTGCAACTTTATTTCCGGAATTATCCAGCTCCACATTGCTGAATGTGGTTGTATCGAAATATGTTGCTGTAAAATCTTCATATTCCTGATGAGTATAAGTTCCAGATGCCTGAAAAGCCCATTCCGGCGTGACCTGACCATTTAAAGTCAACTCAATCCCTTGGTGGATGGTCTCTCCGGCATTGGTCGCAAGCCTGTCATTCCCGCTGACATAATTCACAATCAAATCATCAATCATCATGTAGAAATAAGTCGCATTATAGCTCAGCCAATCATAGGAGCCACGCAAACCAACTTCAAAACTATCTGTTTTCATTGGTTTGAGATGGTCACTATCCGGCGTGGAGCCCGGACGAAATAATGTATTGACCGTTGGCGCCTGAAAAGAGTGACGATAATTTGCATAAATATCATTCTTCGGCGCAACATTATAAATCAACCCTAATTTCGGGCTGAGATGTTCAAAATCAACCGTCTGCGAATCCGGACGTAAATGCGTAAATCGCCCAGCAGAATCAAACCCGGTTTCAGATACAGATGCAGCAAGATTATCCGTATAATCAATTGAGATATAATCATATCTCAGGCCAGCCGTAGCACGAAAGCGCTCCGTGACCTGATGCTCTGTATGGATATAAGGCGAAATTGTCAGCTGGTTGGCATCAAAATCATAATTGGTCCGCCCATTTGGTGTCGTATCATCAATGAACTCACCATTATTCACTAAGTCAATTCTGACCTCACGATAAGTTGATGGGCTGTAATCCACATCAACACCTGTGATAAACTCGGTTTTCTTATCCGGCGTGCGATAACGATATTTGGTCTGCGCCCCAAAAGACTGGAAGTCATAATCTCGATCATTCGGATCAAAATTAATCATCCAGGACGGCATCAATTTCATATTATTATAGCGATAAAATGGCGTAAAAGTGAAAAGATTCTGATTGTCTAACTCATAGGAAAATTCATTAGACACACGCAAAGCCGTCACTTCCCGACGTGCGACATCATTCCGGAAACGGTTAAATTGTGGTCTGGTGTAATAATCATCAGCATCAAGACCATCAACACCAGCCTGATCAATATGCGATAAGCTGATAATTGCCTTACTTGTCAAAGCCTCATTCCAATAGCCATCAAGCCGTAGCGTCCCGGATGTGCGCTCATAATCCGCAGAATCACGATATCCGCCATTTTGCGTGCTGTTTAAATCAAGCCTGAAGCCTGCTTTTTCCCCGATAGGTGAGCCACCACTGATTAAAAATCTGCGCCAGTCATAAGAGCCTGTCTCTGCATTTAAAGAAAGCTCTGGCTCATCTGGAGACTGTTTCGTGATCACATTGATCAAACCACCGATTGAGTCACTCCCGTAAAGCGCCGTTCCCGGGCCTTTGGTAACTTCCACACGTTCAGCCTGAGGGATATTGATCTCATATAGACCATTATGATTAAAAAAGCCTGATGGACGCGTCGGCAAACCATCTTCTAAAAAGACATAAACATTTCCGGTTGAGATAGGCTGACGAATAGATGTCATATGCCCCTCTCCGCCAAGATTATTCACATGCACACCAGCGACCTGATTTAATATCTCAGAGGGATGCGCAGGATTAACCTGTCTAATGCGCTCTTCTTTAATGATACTGGTATTTTCTGCCACTTCACTCAGAGGCTTTTCTTCTCTTGTGGCGGTTACGACAACTTCACCGATATTAATCGTATCTAAGCTGTTTTCACCATTTGCCATGGCATGGCCATGCATAAGGGTTGCTGCGCAAATTGCGAGCATCATTCTTTGAGGTTTCACTGTATTACCTACATAAAAAAATTAAATTGAAGACAAATGAAGACAGCCCAAGAGAAGAAAAACTCCTCTTGAGGTCTCTTATGTAAATATTAATTTATGCAGATAAGTGTGGCGGAGCGCGCGTATGAAACCCATGTGCAAGTGGGAAATTCAGCGCAATCTTATCCTGTTGCAGGACAAATTCTTCGGTTTTCCAGAAACTTTCAAAAACCGGTAAAATCGGAGCTGCTTCAAGGAGGCTGGTATGATAGGCAGCAAAAAAGCAGCTTGGGCAGTGCATGCCATTATCACCGGAATCATTAGCCTCGTTTGTGTGATTTAGCTCTGAAACATCACCAAATTTAAAAGACCCATTATGGCTAATCAATATGCTTTCAGTCGTGTGGTGATGCATATGATGGTGGTGTGCATGTTTGTCAGCAGTGTGATCTTGATGGTGGCCATGATGATGTGCCGCATGCATAGCAGGATTATGGCCAAGCATATGTCTTGCAATTTTTTGTCCAGCTTGTTCTGGCGTGTAAGAGGCAAAAAAAGGCACCATCATATTTGCCATAAATGCAAATAGGATAAAAAAGGCAGTTATACGAATTTTCGAAAGCGCCGGCATGTTTTTAAGTTTAAATCTTTTAAAATGTACATATATAATTAATCACGTATCGTAAAGAATTTATTAAGGCGCATATCTTTATTAGATATTTTAAAGTGCTGTAAATTTTTCTTCAGGTGGTATGAAGTCTTCCATCGAAACTCTTAGAGCTTCGGCAATATGACACAATCTAGCTGCACTGATAGGATTCTTCCCTTCTTCATGCCTACGCAATTGTTGACAACTCATCCATATTTGAGTCGCAAGCTGCTCTTGAGTTAAGCAACGCATCATGCGTAATTCTTTAATCTTCTCACCGATATAAATATCCAATAATGTTGTACTCTGCATCAAAAAACTCCCATAATTTTAGTTTAAAAGTGATGGTAGCTATCAGAAGAAATTTCCGATAGCTCCGGGAGTTAGTAACGCGAACCAGTAGAAACACGCGCGACAATCTTTAGCCGCGAGGCATTGGACATTCATTGCCGCCTCCCGGATAAAATCCGAAAAGCGACATCTTTGGTATTTGCCTAATTTTTAGGAAACAGGCCAATCACGATTGATGTCAACCGCTACTGATTTAAAGGGTTACTAAGCCCCGAAACGGCATCAGAACCGTTCCGTGCGATAGTAAAGCCGATTTTTACAGGAAAGTAAATAAAGTTTTTAAAACATATTAAGCCAATGATAGTTGCCAATATAAGATTTTATTGTTGTGACATATGCAACATATCTCTATAGAGAGATAAATATTTTAACTGGCTATAGTTTCATATGAACAGCTCTCTTGCTTCGACATTGCGTTTCTATAAAGAGAAACCTGAATATATTAAATCTGATTTTCTCTCTGGCACGGTGGTGGCTTTGGCGCTTATTCCAGAAGCCATTGCATTTTCAATCATTGCCGGCGTTGATCCTGCGGTTGGTCTATATGCATCGTTTTGCATTGCCGTTGTAATTGCGATTGCAGGTGGCAGACCAGCTATGATCTCCGCCGCGACAGGGGCAATGGCCATTGTGATTGCTGATCTGGTGAAAGATCATGGCGTGCAATATCTTTTGGCGGCAACCATTTTAACCGGTATTTTTCAAGTGATTGCAGGCTTTCTTGGCCTCGCAAGGGCGCTGAATTTTGTATCAAAATCTGTGATGACTGGTTTTGTGAATGCTCTGGCGATTATTATTTTCATGGCTCAACTACCAGAGCTTTTTGGTCCCAGTTTTACGCTGATGGGCTGGCCGGTTTATGCAATGGTCGCAGTAGGATTAGTGATTATTTATGGCCTGCCTTATATCACAAAATCAGTGCCCTCACCGCTGATTGCGATTATTTTACTTACCCTCGGAAGCTGGATTATCGATTTTGAATTTAATACTGTTGGTAAAATGGGCGCTTTCCCGACCAGTTTGCCAGATTTTATCGTGCCGAACATCCCTCTTACTTTTGAAACCTTAAAGATCATCACACCTTATGCGCTGACGCTGACGGCGGTTGGCCTGCTAGAATCGCTTATGACAGCGGTGATTGTGGATGATTTGACCGATACAGACAGCAATAAAAATATTGAATGTAAAGGACAGGGAATTGCCAATATTGTTGCAGGCTTTTTTGGCGGTATGGCAGGCTGTGCAATGATTGGTCAGTCGGTGATAAATGTAAAATCCGGAGGGCGCGGACGGCTTTCGACGCTCTGGTCAGGGATTTTCCTCATGATATTGATCTTGCTGTTGGATGATTATGTGCGTGATATTCCAATGCCTGCGCTTGTGGCAGTGATGATTATGGTCTCAATTGGGACATTTGATTTTAAATCCATCACGGAATTTCATAAAATTCCAAAACAATCTTCTATGGTGATGATCTCGACTGTGATTGTGACAATACTCACACATGATCTCGCGCAAGGCGTTCTGGTGGGTGTGTTGTTGAGTGCATTGAATTTTGCTTTTAAAGTCTCATATTTGTTTCGGATTGATAGCAGCCTTTCAGAGGATAAAAAACACCGGACATATCATGTATATGGGCAGGTCTTTTTTGCATCATCACAATTTTTCATTCAGAAATTTAACTTTAAAGAAGTTCTAAATGAGGTCACAATTAATATGTCACACGCACATTTCTGGGATCAGACGGGTGTTGCGGCTCTGGATAAGGTTGTGATGAAATTCCGCCGCGAAGGGTGCAATGTCCATATTATTGGGATGAATGAAGCCACGCGTACGATTATTGACCGCTATGCGCTTTATAATAAAGAAGGGCTTGAGGATATTATCCCTTTACATTAATTTGGTACATTAGTCTGAAGCTTTTAGGAAATAAAGAATGAAAATATTAAATTATGTTGATGGGTCAGTTTATACGCAGAATATTCTGAAAATCATCGGCGATTATAAACAGAATGATATTTTTCTTATCCATATTGTACCGCAAGGCTGTCATTCTGATCGGGAAAATACAGATTACTCACTGACGCTGGATTTGGATTCGCGCAACAAACTTCTGGAGAAACTGGTTAATATTGATGCACAAAGGAGTAAAATTTACAATGAACGCGCGCATATCATCCTTGAACATGCTGCCGAGCATCTGAAAACGCATTTTGAGATTAAAGCCGAGACCATTCTAGAACGTGGAGATTTTTCCGATATTCTGTCGCATCATGCACAAGATAAAGATCTTTTGATTGTCGGAAAACAACGTGAAGGCGAGGCTGGACGCAATGTGACTTCTTATTTAGAGACAATTATCAGGTCTGCGCAAAAGCCAATTTTAGCAGTTTCTGATTATTATACGCCTTTTAAGCAGGCTGTTTTTGCTTTTGATGGATCAGTGCGCAACCAGCGTGCTCTTGATTTTCTAGAAAAACATCATTTTGCAACATTGACAGATATTCATATTTTGGTGGTTGATAATCATTCCAGCGATATTATTGCCCAGGCTGAAGACGCGCAAAGAAGATTAAATGAGCAAAATTATCAGACCGTTTTGACTTTTAAAGAGGGCCGCGTTGCACCGACAATAGAGGATTATATTGTTTATACAAAGTCAGATCTTTTGATCGCCGGAGCCTATGGACATTCTCAGGTAAGACATTTTTTTGTTGGCAGCACCACTGACCGATTGTTAAAAGCTGTGAAAACTTCGATTTTATTGTTTTAAAATGGCATGAATTGTGAAATATTCATGCATTATTGCATGGTGAGGAATGCATATTTGATAAGTAAGGTTAGAAAATGCTCCTGCGGCGCGTGCAATATATCACACTCTTCTTTTTTATATGTGTTATAGGCATTTCTCTACAGGGTTTTTCCTATCATCAGGCTTTCAGTCAGCAAAATTCCACAGATAAGCCCCTGATTTACGCCAAAAATACCCAGCCAAAAGTTATTCAACTTCCGCAGATTTCCCGTGATTTGGCTCCTGATGACTATTTGATGCAAAAAATGCGTCAGCAAAGACAAGCAGAACAGCAAAATTTTTTAATTTACAAAGAAAAACAACGCAAACTGCGCCCAATCGCCAAGACTGCAAAGAACATTCTCATATCACTCATATTAGAAGACCATACTGAAACATATCCAGATGCTCTGCGCAAGCTGGCTTTGCGATTTGAGGCCCTTCCGGATAGCGTCCAAAAAGAGATTTATAGCTTTTACAAAAAGCGCAATTTTCGTCTTATGTGGCTTGATAAGAATAGGCCTAGCTCTCAATCAGTCACTTTAAGTGAAGCGATTAACAATGAGCTTTATTTAACAACAGCAGCAAAGAAAATCTATCAAACGCCGCTTTTATCTGACAATGAGGCTGATCTTGCGCGTTTTGAATTAAGCTTTACGCTCAATCTTTTACAAAAAATCTCTTTTATTCGTAATGGTATCACAAATATCATCGGAGCCTATGGCGTGAGTGATAATAGCTATTTTAAATATTTTTCTTCCGCTGAGGCTTTGGAGCGTTTTACATCTCTCCCCTATGATCAGGCAATGTCGGTCTATCGGCCTCCGTTCAAAGAATATTCCGCCATGGTGAAGGCCATGGAGGTGCTCAGTCAGCGTAAAGATGATACTGAATTTACACGCGTCACCCGCTATGGGAAGGTTCTTGCATTTGGATATGATGGCGTCGCACTTCAACCTTTAATCCAGAATCTAAAGCAACATAATGTTCTCAAAGACTCCGTAAATGCAACTTTTTACAATGAAGAGATTGCGGAAGCCGTCAAAAGATTTCAGCGTCAAAATCATCTTAAAGCTGACGGGAAAGTAGGGCCTCGGACGGCTTTTTACCTCAATCAGAATAAGCAGCAAAAAATGCGTAAGCTTCTGGTGAATTTTGAGCGTTTACGTAAAATGCCTCCGCTTTATGGGGAGAGATATATTCGCGTCAATATCCCAGAATTTAAGCTTACTTACTTTGAGAATAAAACCCCTTCCCTAACGATGAATGTCATTGTCGGGCAAAAAAAGCGCAAAACGCCTGTTTTTTCAGACGAGATCTCATATATAGCCTTCAATCCCTATTGGCATGTGCCGCATAAGATTGCGCGTGAAGATATCTTACCGCGCGTAAAAAATAACCCCTCCTATCTTGCGCGAAACAATTATGAAGTTCTCAGTGGGAATAAGATCATTGCACCGCACTCCATCGATTGGCAAGATATGTCAAAATATCACATGCCCTATCGCTTTCGGCAAAAACCCGGAAAATTCAATTCTCTTGGGTCTGTGA
>JBCCNR010000046.1:0-9591 GCA_039025725.1 Pseudomonadota bacterium
ATATATTTAATAAATATTAAAATATCACACAATCAACAAAAATAAAAGCAAAAATGTAATATTATGTTATTTTTGTGTACTTTTATACACGCGACCTGTTGGGCAGCCCCTATTGGACTTACGCTAAATAGCAAAAAACGGTCCCTGAGCTATCCTTGGGCGGTCCCTTCGCCCCATTCGACAAGCTCAGGGACCGCCCATTCGACAAGCTCAGGGACCGCCCATTCGACAAGCTCAGGGTCCGCTTAGGGTCCGCTTCACCCAGAGGGTGCATAGCACCCGTGGCAATCTGTTATATTTATATGCAAAGAGATTGCTTCGCTTTGCTCGCAAAGACGTGTGTGGCGATGCTTACTCTTCATTTTCGTATCCATAGTACGGGGCATAAATGCTCTTAAGTCCTGCTGGACTGCTTCTAATACTCTCTATTGCCGATAAACTCTGTCAGGTGAAGAATAGCTTTTGCACTCTCCTCATCTGCGATCTGGGCTAAAATTGCTCTTGCTGCCTGAATATGGTTATCAAGCTTATCTTCTGCTCTATCAAGGCCGATAAGCTGAGGCAATGTCGCTTTTCCAAGACCCTTATCTTTTCTTGTTTTCTTGCCAATTCTCTCTTCGGTAGATGTCATATCTAAAATATCATCCTTTAACTGGAACGCGATGCCAATATGAAAGCCATACTCCTTAACCCGATCTAATATTTTATTATCCTGCATATTCGCGCTCAAAGCACCCATAAGACATGCTGCCGTAATCAACGCACCTGTCTTTCGTGACTGCATCAATGAAATATGATCTATATTCTCATGGTCAAAATGTGGCGTTAAACGCATATCCTCATATTGTCCGCAGACCATTCCGGCCCCTCCTGCAGCATGTGCAAGCGTCTGGATCAAACGACATCTGATAAAAGGATCTGTATGGGCAGCCTCAACAGATAATATTTCAAAAGCCGCCGTTAAAAGCGCATCGCCCGCCAAAATAGCCGTCGCATCATCATATTTTTTATGTAATGTCGGCTTGCCGCGCCTGAGATCATCATCATCCATCGCCGGTAAATCATCATGAATCAAGGAATAACAATGAATAAATTCAATTGCCGTTGCCGCTTGAAGTGCATGGCTCTGCGTTCCGTCAAATAGACGATTAAATTCCAAAACCAGTACTGGCCTTAATCTCTTGCCCCCAGAAAGAAGACTATAATGACACGCTTCCCGAAGGTGCTTTTCAGTGACATAAAGCGCAATATTTTTCTCAAGCGCAGCCTCAATCATCAAAATATCATCTTTCATTGCTCAGATAATCCCGATGTCTTTCTCAGCAAAAGAACTGCCTTTACACACCCCGCAACCGCAGCAAGCATAATCGCAAACCACATAAACCCAACCAAAGGATGTAAGCGGATATTGATAAGTCTTTGACCCTCTTTGTTTTGTTCGCCAATGGTTATATAAATATCTCGCCAAAAACTCAGATGAATATCCGCCTCAGTCGTCGTCTGCCGCGCAACCGGAAAAAAACGCCTCTCAGGCTGATAAATTCTATCCGTATTTTCATGCTTTATATATGCTTTGTCAGATATATAATTCTCTATTCTGTAAATCTCAGACTTTAAGAAACGAAACCTCTCATCGCCAATTTGCTCTGTTGTGCCTGCTGACATCATAAAAGTCCTCTCTTCCTGCATAATCCCAGCCCCAGCAACACCAATCATCAAAAAACCAATCGCAAGATGGGCTCCGAATTTGCCAATATCTTCTCTTAAAATAGCTATAGGCCTCTTTAGCCCACCACGCACGGTAAAATCAGATATCGTCACAACTATAATCCATAGTGACAATAAAATAAGAATAAATGCCGATGAAGGTATAATCTGGCTTCGGAATATCCAAACAGAGACACCCAAAATCGCCGTAATACCAATAAGAAGACCTATTTTTCTAAATAAAGCCACTACAGCCTGATGCTGCTTCCATCTCACAAAAGACGCCAAAGGGCATATCACCGCAATAGCATAAATTAAAGGCGCAATAGCATCATTATAATAAGGCGCACCAACAGATATCTGTGATCCCGATATAACCTCAAGAATGGTTGGATAAAGCGTCCCTGTCAAAACAATAAGCAAAATTCCACAAATAAGATAATTATTCAATAAAAGCGCACTCTCTCTTGAGAAAATATGATAATGAGGCTCTTCCCGCAGTAAGTGAGACCTGTAAGCATAAAGAAGAAGCGCACCACCAACCGTTATAGCCATTATTATCAAAATAATAACCCCACGGGTCGGAGAAGATGCAAATGAATGCACAGACGTCAAAAGACCTGAACGCACAATAAATGTCCCTAACATCGAAAAGCCAAAAGCCGAAATCGCCAGAAGCACAGTCCAGCTTTTGAAAATATTGCGTTTTTCAACAATCACAGCAGAATGAATTAAAGCAGTCGCCGCAAGCCATGGCAATAAAGAGGCATTTTCAACAGGGTCCCAAAACCAGAAGCCTCCCCAGCCCAGCTCATAATAAGCCCACCACATGCCTAATCCTATTCCGAGTGTCAGACTAGACCAGGCAATCAGACACCATATGCGAATAATTCTGCCAATATTACGATCAAATTCTCCTTGCCATAAGGCCGCACATGCAACCGCAAACACAGCCGAAAGACCAACATAGCCCCCATATAAAAGGGGAGGGTGAAGCGCCAGACCAATATCTTGTAAGATCGGATTTAATCCATTTCCATTATCTGGGACAGGATATAGTCTTTCAAAAGGATTAGAGGTCAAAATAATAAATGCCAATATCATCGCTGTAATACCAGCCTGAACATTCAATGCCTTATAACGTAAAGCCTCAGCAGCGTTGAAGCTTTTTGAAAGCGCCATCGCAAAACCATAAAGCGTTAAGATCAAAACCCATAAGAGCATAGAGCCTTCATGATTGCCCCATACTCCGGTTATTTTATATATAAGTGGTTTTGCCGTATGGCTGTTATCTGCAATATTCAATACAGAAAAATCAGACGCGATATATCCATATGTTAAAATAAGGAAACTGACAAAAATACATATAAATTGTGCAGCTGTCGCCCCTTTGTTGAGCACCAAATGATCTAACGCCCCTATATCTTTGCGCGATATAAAAGCAAGGACAAGCTGGAAGACTGCTATAAAAAAAGCAAGAATGAGCGTGAAAAAGCCGGCCTCAATGAGATACATACTGAAATTTTTAGAAATTACAATCTATTCTAATCTTATATCAAATTTTAGAAAAATTAATAGCATATCAACCAAACTTATTTAGAGAAAGTTAAAGAAGATACCATAAAGTATGGAATATTCTGTCTCATTCCAGGTTTGTATTTATGCTTCCTAAATCGTTAAAGAAAATTATAACATGTAAGAAAGGTATTTCTTCGATTGAATTGGGTTTCGTATTACCAATATTTTTAATGATGGTTTTCTCTATTATTGAGTTTGGTTATCTATTTCATGCATTTATGACGTTGCAAAATTCGGCTCAGGAAGCAGTACGTCTGGCAATGACTGGGAGTACTTATCAAAATCTAAATCCAGCGAATATGAATAGAGAAGACTTTCTGAGCAAAGTCATACGTGTTCAAATGGGGAATTATATTGATCGTGAAGATCAAGTTGAAATTTTCACATCTGTCTTTGACAGTGCAACAGCAGCGATCGGAAGTACTGCACCAACAACCCAACAAGGGTTTGGCGGTGGCGGAGATATAGTCAGTTACAGTATCGTTTATGATTGGGAGTTTATAACACCATTTATGCAAAGAATACTCGGGGATGATAATGGCAATTTTCAGCTTCGGACAACTGTAGCCGCGCAAAATGAGGATTTTTGTGGGTTTTCAAACTGCTTTGGGCAGGAGGATAATATATGAATTTTTGTATGAGATATTTACAGAAATTTTTAAAAGAAAAATCTGGTGTGTCAGCCTTAGAGTTTGCGCTTGTGCTACCGGTTCTTCTTCTATGCTTACTGGGTATTATAGATGTATCACGCTACATGCATTTTAACCAAAAGATGGATAACACCATTAATACACTCTCACTTATGGTGAATAAAAATACCCGTATCACCGAACAAGAAATAAAAACATATCACGATCTTATCCCCTCGCTTATGACGCCTTATGATATTAAGAATCTCTCTTTCATTCTCACAGGTGTGGAACAGATGAGAGGGAAAGAACAACCCGAAGTGATCTGGCAAATTCATTACGGAACCAAATCACGAAAAAGCAAGGTTGCACGCAAAGGTGAGGGCGCTGTGGTTAAAAAACTTCCAATCACTCTTGCGGAAGATGAACAGCTTACGATCCTAGAAGTCTATAATGATTTTGAACTCACATTCGATGTTACGAGCATGAAAGAGATGCTCAGTGTGAATACAAATGGTATTTACAGGAAAATGATCTCAAGACCGCGCTATGGCAGTTTTGAAGAAAATCCTGTGTGATAATAATTCGTCTAAAGGTCAGAGATATGCAAAAACAACGCTCAATATTCATATCCTCAGTTGCAGTGGCATTTTTTGGCATTGCAGCTTCATCCGCAAATGCTTTAGACATTAACTGGGCTAATGCTCCGCTTGCATGCTTGCCAGATAGAGCCGTCCCTTGGATGGAAGAATCTGAAAAAGAACCATGTCACTGCCCACCCCAAAGTTACTGCCCAGAACCTCTAGAGCTTGACCTCGGAGATGTGAGCTTTTTAGTTACAACTGGATTAGATTTCTATGGCAACCCAGTTAAAGGTGAGACCACAACGAATGTTATACATGGTAATGAAATCCCTGAGCTCGTAAGTGGTCAGGTCACAATCGAAGAAATCTTTGCTTACGAATCCAATTATAGTGGTATCAAAAATGAGCAAGAAAAAAAACAAGCCAAACAAAATGATGAAAATAATTTACTAAGAAATCTCATTGAACCTGCTTTTAAAGATAAGTTTGGTGCATATCTATTTGCGCCAACTAATCAACATGGTAGAACACAGCTTGCTGAAGTTAAGATTTCAATAGATGCTAAAAATACAAGTGTCAAGACATGGCTCGATAATGCGAAAATGCCGCTTCCTCTTGTTGCGCAATGTTGTGAAAGTCCTTGCCCTGATGGCCTCAACCCAGAGCTTGTCATGGAAAGTGTCCAGACTCCAAAGAATGAAAGATACTATAGGATTTTGTCTAATGCTGGAATGAGATTTAGCAAGAATTCAAGAGATTACAATGATGCTGCCAAAACATTCCTTGAAGCAAATGCACCGGATTTATTGATATATGAAAGTCTAGAAGCTGCCAGGTCAAAAGTGACCGATCAATTAGGCCAGGGCTTTTATGATCCCTTTCTTGTTGATACAATCTATTTTGCTCTGAGGGAATATATAAATATGATTGATTTTGCGCCTGTTTTGATGAGCAGCCTTATCAGCAGTCAAGCCGCAACCCTTCAATATGTTTATGAATTTCAAGAGTTGGTTGAAGCAGATTATAATCTTCGTCACGATAATCCCGAACATACGAGTGTTTCGACACTACAATGCGCAATTGAGAAATCATTCTTGCGTGAGGGATGCCTCAAAGAAGGGACGCTCGTGAAAATGTATGATGGTAGCGATAAACCAATTGAAGAGCTTAAGCTGGGTGACTATGTTTTAGGAAATCATGGTCCTGCTAAGATCCTGGCCAAATCTCGTTTTGCTCAAGAAGAAGACCATATGTATAGCATCAATGGTGGCGAAGCCTTCTTCACTATTGAACATCCCATTTTAACGGTCAATGGGTGGAAATCTATTAATCCAGCAATCACCTCAACACAAAATAGTGACACCAAAATTATTGGTATTCTCTCAATCGGTGATGAAATTATAAAGTCAGATAGAAGCATTGTTAAAGTCACATCTATCACAAAAGAAGTGATGAAGAATGGCGCAAATGCTTACAACCTTTCTGTCGAAGGTGATGGAAGCTTCTTTGCCAACGGCTTCGTCATGAAGGGCTTTAAACAAATGCAAATGCATTATTGAAAAATGCATCCTTGTGGAGAAACTCATGCGCATGAAACTGTTAAATAAATTTATATCGGATAAGAGTGCTAATATTCTTGCAACGACTGCTTTGGCGTCTGTTGGAATAGCAACCGTTGTTGTTGGGTCCGTGGATGCTGCAAATTACTTAAACATAAATAGCAGCTTCCAATCAGCAATCGATACTGCAATTATGGCTGCCGTTCCTGTTTCTCAAACCAGAGATATTGATAAAGTCGCAAGAGAGTTTTTCTATGCAAATTTTCCTGAAAGATATCATAATGATATTGACATAGAGAGCATAAATATCATTGAGCTTACAGATGTCGTTGGATGGGAAATCAGTGTTGATGCAACCGTAGAAACGACTTTCGCAAAGTTTATAGGTATTGATAAATTAAAATTAAATCATAAAGCACAGGTTCAGTGGGATATCGCACAACGTGTTGAAGCTGTCTTCACCCTAGATACATCTTCATCCATGTGTATGGACCTCACGCGTGATAGAAAAGAAGATGGGACTTTCAAAATAACATATACACCAGACTATAGCTGTAAAAAAATACAATCCATGAAATCAGCAATGAAATATGTTATTGGTAATAGCTTTCCTGTGATGACGAATACGCAAGCCCCCATTTTCTACGTTGGGATGGTTCCTTTTAATCATAAGGTTAAATTACCGAAACAAGATATGATACCTGAACCACTCATGATGGCAGAGCGTCTTTCAGGTGATGTAGATTACTACAGCACTTTTGAAGATGCAGAACCTCTTGCACCTGTGGTGTCCTTAAGGGCTATCGAAACTGAGGAAGATAAAGGGTTTTTAATGTCTAAACTCACTTCAATAGTACAAACACCATTGGGGTTAGGATGGACACGCTCTAATGTTGCAGCCCTTACTGCAGCGCTTATGCTTGACCCAAAATATAATAATTACTTCGAAAATGAAGCTGTACCAGCACCTTTTGATGCAAATTCGGAATCTGTAGATAAAACTGTTGTCATGATGACAGATGGCGCAAATATTGGATGTTGTTACGCTGCGTACCCAGAGGGAAACTTCGATAATCAATATCTATATCTTTATAAACTGGATAACTTTCATTTGACTGGCGTAGATGACGCTGAATCCACATATAGCGACTGGTACGATAAATATCACCTAAATTCAGAAGGAATTTGTAAGCAAATGCGTGACGCAGGTATCACCATTTTTACAGTCGTGTACGATGTTAATGACAGAGACCCAGGTGGTCAGGCCATTAAAGAAGCCTATAGGAAATGTGCTCATACTGAGAAGCATTTTTTCGATGCGCGAAGCGATCAGGATCTTAAAAAGGCTTACCAAACCATTGCGCAATCTTTCTTAAGATTGCGGATAACATACTAATTCTTATGTGTAAAATTTAAATGATGGAGATGTTCCAATGAAACGATTACCCAAGCATCCCCTATTTAAATATGTAAATCGCTTTGCCAATAATAATCGTGGCAATATTGTCGGTATTGCTGCATTTGCAATGGCAGCTTTGACTGGTATAGCAGGTGGAGCTGTTGATGCAGCAACATATATGAATGTGAATAGTCAGTTTCAGGCTTCGATAGATAATGCGATTATGGCCGCAGTTCCCGTTTACCAGACGCGTAATATTGACGAAGTGGCAAGAGAATTTTTCTACGCGAATTTTCCAGAGAAGTACCATGATAATATTGATTTAAATGCTATTAATATTATTGAGCTCCCAGATGTTGCTGGCTGGGAAATTAGTGTAGAAGCGAAAATCAAGACAAATTTTGCAAAATATATCGGTGTTGATGAATTTTATATCCAACATAAAGCCCGCGTTGAGTGGGATATTTCCAAACGCGTAGAAGATATTTTCACACTCGATACATCTGCTTCAATGTGCATGCAAGTCGTTAGAGATAATTTTGAAGACCACGCATATAAGATGAGCTATGTTCCTGATTATAGCTGTAAAAAACTTAATGCCATGAAAGATGGTGTGAAATATGTTATAGAAAATGGCTTTCCAATATTGGAAAATACGCAGGCACCAGTTTTCTATGCTGGCTTTATTCCGTTCAACCATAAGGTTAAGCTGCCAAATCTTGAAAAAATCCCAGAGCCTTTGGCAAAAACTGAGCGCAATGCAGGCTATCCAGATTATTATACCGTCTTTGACGATGCAGAACCGCTTTCCGAAATCATTCCTTTGACGGCTATAACATCAGAAAACGATAAAGCTTTTTTAAAATCAAAAATTACGAATATTCAGCAAAGCCCTATGGGCCTTGGTTGGACAAGATCTAATATTGCTGCTTTAACAGCAGGAATGATGTTTGACCCTACTTATAATGATAGTTTTAAACATCAATCTCCTCCGGTTGAATTTGACGTCAATGGTGAGGATGTCGATAAAGTTCTTATTATGATGACAGATGGTGCCAATATCGGATGTTGCTATGCCGCACATCCCGAAGGTAATTTCGAAAACCAATATCTTTACTTATATGAGCTAGATAATATGCACCTCATTGATGGTAAAGATGAAGTGAGATATAAACAATGGCATGAAAAATATCACCTGCCTTATAAAGGAATATGCAATCAGCTGAAAGATGCAGGTGTTACCATTTATTCTATTGTTTTTGATGTTGATGATCGTGACCCAGGCGGACAAGCCATAAAAGACGCCTATAAAAGATGCGCTCAAACCGATAAACATTACTTTGATGCAACCGATGAAGTGCAGCTTGACAAAGCCTATAAAACAATTGCTCAGTCATTTATGAGTATAAGACTAACATATTAACCCCGTTGGACAGCTTCTAAGCTCTGCCCTCTTGAAAAATTATCATACTTATAGTATGGTATATAGTAATATTATTGATAATATACGAGATATCCATGAGCTTTCAAAGAACGACTGTAACGCTTGATGAGGAAGCAATGAATTTCTTGATAGCATCTGCAAAAAACAATAAAAGTGCCTATATTAATAATCTTTTAAAGCAAGAAAAGCGACGTCTTTTAGAGCAAAAAATTCTACAAAGTAATATTGAAGAGGCCGGTGATGAAGATTATCAAGAGGAGTTAGCAACTTGGGATATAACATCTGAAGATGGTTTATAAACAGTTAGAAATCTATTGGGTTGATCTTGACCCAACACAGGGCGCGGAGACACGTAAAAAAAGACCCTGTGTTATTTTGCAAGATGATATTGTTAATAAGCGATCGAAAACGCTAATCGTTGCGCCTATATTGCCTGATCATAAGGACTGGCCATTTGCTGTTAATATTCAACCCTCTCACTATAATCATCTTGATAAAGAGCGTCATATTAATCTTAAACAGATGCGCGCTATCGATATATCAAGAGTTTCTAATAAGCTTGGACAGATTGAAAGCCTTTATTTAGAGACTATTTATAGGTCCATAAAAATTGTCTTTGGCATGTGATGATAAAACAGCTTCTAAATTATTGGAGTATTTGAAGTGCCTTGAGACCCACGACGAAGTTGTA